>CAZLGP010000105.1:0-34250 GCA_964558905.1 uncultured Thermoanaerobaculia bacterium
CATGATCGATCTCCTTTTCAATGAGATCCGATCAGTGGACTCCCAACGAGAGCTCAGAGGCGAGCAGTCACCGACTCATGTGCCTTGCTCGGAAACCATGAAGGACGCGGAGCGCGCCGCCTCAGCGGCTTCGTCCAACTCGGCGTCTCCACCGGACGTGGACCCGCGCCCCGAGAGTCCCAAGAAGTATACTTCTCGCCGTGCGGGTCCACGCGGTGAGCTTGGAGCCGTTGGGCGGCACCTCACGGGTGCCGCGGCCGCAGGAGACGCAATGTCACAGTCGCCCGAGTCGCCTGAGTCGCCCGCCACACCAGCAGCCTTGTCGTTCGACATCCGGTACCTCGTAGCGGGCAAGCGCAGCGTCATGCTGTTCCTGCCAGAAGCTCACCATGCGGCAATCGGCCTTGTCGTCGCCTACTGGGGAAACTTCGAGGTGGTTTTCGACGCCTGCTTGAGCGGCCTCATTGCGGCTGAGGCAGCCGACGGCCAGGCCCGGGACACCACCAACTGGAAGTATCGCAGCTACAAGAAGCGGCGTCTGCTGTTCGGTCGCATCTGTAAGGAACGGTTGGGTACGTGGAAGCCGGATGTCTCTGACCAACTGGCCGGCGTCGCAGAGGCGTCTGGCCCCTTGCACGCGAAGCGCAATCTGATAGCCCATGGGACGTACAGCTACACGATTCCGCCCCAGAGCTCGGTCGCGACGAACTGCTACGCAGTCAACCAAGCAACCGGCGAGAAGATGCAGTTTGACCAGGACGTGTTGAAAGCCCTGTACCACGACATTTCTCACCTCACAGCGGACCTCGTGAACACATTTGGATCAATCGCAAAGATCGAGGGACCGTTCTACGCAGTGTCCGATGAAGAGATCTTGAGGATCTACCACGACAGCGTGCACCCTTGGAACCCCGACCCGCGGAAGCGTCCAAGCGGAACATAGAGGCGGAGTGCCCGCCGGTATTCAGGAGCGGTCGTCGTGCCGCCCAACTTGGCCGCTGCAACCGACGTCCACGCGTCATCATTGCGGTAGGTGCTACTCTTGCGCGTGCGGTGGCCGCGGCTGAGCGGCAAACCGTTGGGCGGCGGAGATCTGTCGTTCAGGGCAAACGGGAGAGGGTGGATACGTATGCATATTCTCGAACATTTGTTTCTCGTCGGCGAGTTCGCAGAGAGAGAGCACCTGCTGTCAGGGCTGACGCTCGAACAAGTGACTTTGCGGCCGGAGGGCGCGTCGCACTCCATCTACGACGAGCTATGGCACCTTGTGGGATACCAGCAGAGCATCATTGAGCCGGGAGGCGCACCGCCCGGCGACCTGTACCCGACCGCGGCGCCGGAATACGAGGACCAATGGCACCAGCTGGTGCAAGTGTTCTTGACCGGGGCTCGCGCTGCGGCAGACCTAGGACAGGCGCCGGCGCGACTGGCCGCCGAAGTCGAGCCAGGCGTGACCTTGGCCGACGAGTTGAACAGTGTTGCGGTGCACAACGCATATCACTTCGGAAAGATCGTTGCCCTACGCCAGCGGATCGGCGCATGGCCGCCCAAGGCGTCCGACGGGTCGTGAACGGGCGCAGTGCAGCCAACGCCGCGCAACATGGCCGCTGCACCGGACGCCGACCGCTGCGTTACCGTGCTCCGAGTTGTGTCATCATCGCATCGCGGTCCGCGCGGCTGAGTGGCGGGCCGTTCGGCGGCGGTGGCTCAGGTGGTGCCGGCAATAACGAGCCGTGACCTCACGGCGTAAGTAGATTCGCCGTTCGCGTTTCGATGGTACGCAGGGCTCATCAGCGGCCGTTGGTTACGGAGACTGTAGGAGGGGATGTGAAGCCAGAGCACCGATTCCATTCCTACGTGACGGCGGCCACCGTTACCGTCATGTTTTTGGCGATCCAACACCTGACGCCGCTTCTCGGGAGCCCTTCGGAATCCCTGACTCTCCTCGCCCCAGTAGGTGGTCTTTTGGTGTCTGTCGGCGTCTATAAGCTCCTTGCCACCCTCCTCCAAGCGGCTGCTCGAAGAATAAAACTTGTGAAGCGCCATCTGCTGGGGGCGAACTACCTGAACGGGACTTGGGTCGGTCGGTTCCGGACTCGGGACGGGGAACCGATTTACACGGTCGAGCACTTCGAGCAAACTCTGTCGTCCCTGCAGGTCCGCGGTCAAGCGTTCAGGGAGTCCGGCGAGTCGTACGCATACTGGAACTCGACGTCCGAGACCATCGACGAGAAGGCCGGCCTGCTTACCTACACGTACCACTGCGACAGGAACGACGATAGGTCCTCCTTCCAGGGTGTCTGTGTACTCCAACTCGAGCGGGCGGACGAGTCGAGCCCAGCGATCCGGATGCGGGGCTACTCCGCCGACCTTGTGGACGGTGTCAGAACCGAGAATCGGGAGGCAAAGGTGACTGAGGATCTGATCGACTTCGAGGACGGCCTCAAGAGAGCCAAGAATCTGCTCCGATGAGCCGGCCGGCCAGTTCGATTTATGGCACCGCCGAACCAGACGCTGCACCTGACCCGGCGGGCATGAAGGCTGTTCGTGATGTGTGGCTTTCCGCGCCGCCCGGACAGGTGAGCTGTGGCGTTAGACGACCGAATGACTATCAGTCCGAGATCACTGTCCGACGTCGAGTTTCGTGCCACCTTCGTCGAGCCGATGCGTGAGATCACTGGGCGCGAAGACGAGATCCAGCCCGAAGGCGTGATCGACGTGGTGCCATACCTCGCGCAGTTGGGGCCAGACAACCTCGATGGCCTCGATCTGTTGCCGAATGAGTTAGCAGCGGCCGTCTACGCCAGCGGTGACAATCGCTTTCATCACGTGATGTACAAGTGCAACCGGTCGAACACGTATGCGGTGGTGGTCGTCTCGGTAGATTCCAGCAAGATTCACGGGCACCACGTGCTCGACCTCGGGGTCGGAGAAGCGGCCCAGTCTCCGGTCGTCTAACTCATAGGACTCTATACCGCATCCCCCCCCACGCGAAACTCGAGCGGGAGGAAGACGGCCGCTGGATCGGCGAGGTGGTGGATCTTCCCGGCGTCCTCGCGTACGGATCAAGTCGTGAAGACGCAGTCGCGAAGGCGAAGGCACTCGCTTTCCGAGTTCTCGCTGACCGTATCGAACACGGCGAGGACATCCCGGAAATCCGGGGAGTCTTCGCGGTTCACGGATGAACTGGCCATCCTCCCGCGCGTCGCGGGTCTTGGCAGCGTTGCTTCGGATCGGCTGGGCGGTCAAGCGCCAAGCCGGCGGGTCGCATCGCGTGTTGGCGCGTGCCGGGTGGGCCTGACGTGGTCTTTGCCTTTCATGACCAGGAAGAGATCGGCCCGCGCATGCTTGCCCGCATCGCAAAGAAGACAGGGCTGAAACCTGCAGACCTGTAGCGCCACGTCGCCCAACTCTGCGGTGCACCGGACGTTGAACCGCGCCGCGCTGGCTCCGAGTGCGTTACCCTACGTCGTGCGGTTCAACGCCGGTGATGCGCGGTCCGTTGAACGGCGGGTGACGATGACAGACGCGCGTGCTCCCGAAACGGTCGATGAATACATCGCCGGTTTCCCATCAGATGTTCAGGCAATCCTCAATAAGATCCGCGCAAGAAGAAGAAGCGCTACAAGGCTGCTGCCGTCTGACGCTGCAGTTTCATCCGCACGTCCACTGCGTCGTTCCCGGCGGCGGCTTCTCGCTTCACTGCAGGGCCACCTCGTCGATCTGAAGGGCGAACTCTCCGGGCTCCGGGCCGCCGCTGAAGATCACGGCCATCACGTCGGTGCCATCGATCCCCAGATCTTTCCAGGCGACTTCCACGAGCCGCCATTCGCCGCCGGCCGTGAAAGTCCGCGTCAGCGGCATCATGCCTTTGCTCTGGGCGAAGACCATCAGCCGGTAGGTCTTGCCGTCGCCGCGCGCCTGGAAGCGGAGGCCCTTCGTCGAAGAGAGATTCGCGGGCGTCATCGGCGTGGGGGTCGGCGACCACATCGCGCCGAACCAGGCGTAGGGAAGCGCCGAGGAGATCGTTCCGGTGACCGACAGCGACTTCGCCGACTCCGCCGCGCCGCCGTCGACGACCTCGATTCTCCCGGTGGACTTGCCTCCGGCGATGTCGTCGGCGGAAGGCATCCATGCCGTTCCGAAGGCGGCAACCGGTGAGCCGGACTCGAAGTCGCTGATCATGCCGGCGTCGACTCCCGCGGGGGTCCGTTCCGCCGCTTCGCGGGCGGCGGCGACCGTCTTTGCCCAGGCCGCACGGTCGACGGGGACGCCTCCCTTCCAGACGCCGGCGATTCTGCGGGTGGCGGTGACGTCGCGGGTCGGATCTCCCTCGACGAGGAGAAGATCGGCGCGCAATCCCTTCGCGATGCGCCCGCGATCGTGGAGGCGGAAGGCCTTGGCCGGCGCGCTCGTCGCCGCGGCGAGCGCCTGCAGCGGCGTCAGCCCGGCGGCGACGAGCAGTTCCAGCTCGCGGTGAAGCGCGGCGCCGTGCGCGGTGCCGGGGTTCGGCGCATCGCTTCCCGCCAGGATCGGAACGTTCGCCGCGGCAAGCTGCCGTATCGTCGCTTCGGCCGCAGCGTAGTGGACCGGCGGCTGATCCGCGCGGCGTGGAAACGACTGCTGCAGCTGCGCGCGGGCGCCCGCGTCGAGGAACGGGCCGATTGCGGCGTCTCCGGCCAGCGATCCTCCACCGGCGGAACCGGTGACGCTCTTCAGGACGACGAGCGTCGGGATGACGAAGGCCCCCCGTGCGGCGACGAATGCTCCGAGCTCTGCGTCGGGTGCGCGATCGACGAAGAGATGGACGATCGCGTCGGCACCGGCGTCCACGGCCTCCCGCGCCGCGGCGAGTGTTCCGATGTGGACCACGGCCAGCTTCTTCCTGGCGTGCGCCGCGGCGATCACGGCGCGCATCGTTTTCGCGCTGACGGTCGGCGTGCTCATTCCGTACGCGCGACCGTCGTCGTACACGATCTTGATCCAGTCGGAGCCCTCGGCGATCCTGGCGTCGACGAACTCCTGGGCCTGCTCCGGTGCGGTGATCGTCGGGATCGGAAGCCCGTATTGGGTCCCGTGTCCGCCCGGCGCGGTGACGAGCGTTCCGGCCGAGAAGAGATCGGCGCGGCCGCTGGCCCGTCCCGCCGCCTGCTGCTCGCGCATCGACCGCGCCATTCCGGCATCGGTGAACATGTCGAGCTCCGTGGTCACGCCGAAGATGAGGGCCTGTTCCAGCGCGTTTCCGAAGGCGTGGGTGTGGGAATCGATCAGTCCCGGCATCAGCGTCTTTCCGCGGCCGTCGACGACCTCGGCGTCCTCTGAGGCCGGCAGTGTCTTGCCGACATCGGCGATCGCGTCTCCGCGCACGAGAACGTCGGCCTCGATGACGCGCGTGCCGTCGAACACCCGGGCGTTGCGGAAGATGATCTCTCGCGATCCCTCGGCGGCGCAGAGCGTCGAGGCGACCAAGAGGAGCATGGCCAGCGATGCGTTTCTCATGTGGACAACGTAGTCCCCCGGCACTCGCTTGTCCGCTGAGGTCCGTCATCAGGTGCGGATGACATCTGTAATGCTCTGTCGGGAGTCGGCTCGACGAGGCTTGGCCGAATCGCGTTCCGTCGACGCTGGATGATCAGCCGGTGTTTGGCGTCGAATGAGCAGTACCGTGGAACAGTGGGCGAACCTCGTTGAAGCAGCCGCGAGTTGCGTTGAGAAGAGCCTGTCGGGGGCATTTCGGAGGGATCCATGGTTGACGACGACCTGACCAGCATGTCGCGAGAAGCGCTCATCGCGGAGGTCCGGAAACTGCGCGAAGGAATCCGGCATCACCGAGACAGCTCCGGACAAGAGCTCTGTTGGCATCATCCGAAACTCTGGGGCCTTCTGCCGGCGGGCACCGATCCGCTACCTGTGGTGCCGGATTGGCCGGAATTCCTGCGTGGTTGTGTGAGGTACCGCGAATCTCTCGACACGCAGCTGCCACAAGGACTCTTTACCGGCTCGCCGCTGCCCACGAAGCCCGACTTTTGATGGGTGGGGAAGCTCTTTGACTGAGGGGCGAGCTCAACGCTCCGTTTAGGGCCACGAAATGCAGGCACAGCGCCGCCAATTCAACGAGGACGGGGAACGGTCAGAGAGCGACTCGACAGTCGCCGCCGTACAATTGACCTTTTCGAACGGAGGACTGGAATGGCCGAGAACAAGACGCAGGAGACCGGCGCCAGCGTCATGGACTTCATCGCAGAAATCGAGAACCCGACCCGTCGCGAAGACGCGCTCGCGATGCTCGAGCTCATGCGGCGCGTCACGCGCACGGAGCCGCAGATGTGGGGGCCGTCGATCGTCGGCTTCGGGAAGTACCACTACAAGTATGAAAGCGGGCGGGAGGGGGACATGTTGCGGGTCGGATTCAGTCCGCGGAAGGCGAACCTGGCCGTTTACCTCGTCTCGCAGGACAACGCCTTTGACGACCTCCTGTCCCGCCTCGGCAAGCACAAGACGGGAGCGTCGTGCCTCTACGTGAACAGGCTTTCGGATGTCGACCTGAAGGTGCTCGAGACCCTGGTCCGACGCTCGTGGCAGGTGGCCCAGGAGCGCTACGGACCGCAGTCCTGACTCTCACGTTCCTGGTGTGGGCCGAATTTCCGTGACATCATTCCCCTCAATACCTCCAGGCGAGAAGAGATCATGCAAGACGAGAGTTCGTTCGTCCCGCGGGGAGCGGTCGCCTTTTTCGCATCGCTGATCGTGTTCTACGCCGCCTTCTGGCTGCTGATGATGGTCGTCATGGTGAGCCGAGGCTGATCATGGGCGCAGAGCAGGTCGGCATCGAGAAGAAGATCATCGCCACGTCGACGATCTTCGTCCTCGCGCTCGCCGGAGTGATCGCTCTGTCGGTGAAGCTGTACAGCATCGACCTTCCGACCTGCCTCACCGACGTGAAGCCGTTCACGGAGGGGAAGCTGATCCAGCAGGGGCCGGGGCGCTACGAGGTCCACTACGTGGCGAAGATGTGGAAGTTCGAGCCGGCGGAGATCTCGATCACGCCGGGATCGACTGTCGACGTCTACCTGGCGACGCCCGACGTGACGCACGGCATGCAGATCGTCGGGACGAACGTGAACCTGATGGCGGTGCCGGGAGTGGTGAACTTCGCGCGCGTCAGGTTCACCCGGCCGGGCGACTACCTGGTCGTCTGCAATGAGTACTGCGGAGTGGCTCATCACAGCATGGCCGGCGTCATCCATGTGACCGAGGACGCGCCGCCGGTCACGCCACCACCCTCGCCCGAGACAACGGCCGATGCGCGCGGGCTTCAACTGCTCGACACGCATGCCTGCACCGCCTGTCACTCGGTGGACGGCAGCGAGGGACCGGGGCCGACACTCAAGGGTCTGTACGGCTCGCAGCGCGAGCTCGTCGACGGCAGTACGGTGACGGCCGACGAGGCTTACCTGAGGGAAGCGATCGTGTCGCCCGAGGCGAAGATCGTGAAGAACTACGATGACTCGATGCCGCCGGCCGAGATCCCGCCGGACGAGCTCGAGGCGATCATCGCCTACATGAAGACGCTGAAGTAGAGGGAGCCGGCGCCCATGCGATCCGCAGTCATTCCGTACACGCGACTCGACGTCGAGCCCGGCCTTCGCAGGATCATCCTCTTCGGCATCGCGTTCCCCATGGTCCTGCTCATCCTCGGCATCGTCACCGGGTTTCTCCAGGTCCTCTATCGCTCCGGCATCATCCGGGCCCAGAGCTTCCTCGGAATCGAGTACTACCAGGGGCTGACGCTGCACGGCACGATCAACGCGATCGTGTTCACGACGTTTTTTGCGGTGGTGTTCGGTCACGCGGTGATGCGCTTCCACACCGGCAGGCCGCTGCTGCTCGGCGCGGCGTGGGTCTCGCTCGCCCTCATGACCGTCGGAACGCTCATGGCCGCGGTTCCGATGCTCACCGGCAGCGCGAGCGTGCTGTACACGTTCTATCCGCCGCTGAAGGCGCATCCCGCGTTCTACATCGGCCTCGTGGTCTTCGTCGTCGGCTCGTGGGTGGCGTTCTTCAGCTGGATTCCCGTCTACCGAGCCTGGCATCGCGAGAATCCCGGGGTCAAGATGCCGCTCGGTGTGCTGGGCATCTTCGCCACGTTCATCGTCTGGTTCATTGCGACGATCCCCGTGGCAATCGAGCTCCTCTTCCTGCTGATTCCGTGGTCGCTCGGCTGGGCGCAGACGGTGAACGTGCCGCTGGCGCGAATGCTGTTCTGGTTCTTCGGGCATCCGCTCGTCTATTTCTGGCTGCTGCCGGCGTACGTCATGTACTACACCATGCTGCCGAAGCTCGCCGGCGGAAAGCTCTACTCGGACTTCGCGGGACGGTTCACGTTTCTCTGGCTGATCGTCTACTCGGCGCCGATCGGAATCCATCATCAGTACGCGGAGCCGGGGATCAGCTCGACGTGGAAATTCATCCACATGTTCTTCACGATGCTCGTGGCGATCCCCAGCCTCGTCACCGCCTTCACACTGGCCGCGTCGATGGAGCATGGAGCGCGCGAGCGGGGAGGTCAGGGCCTCTTCCGGTGGTGGAAAAAACTCCCGTACCTGGACGGCGAGCGGTGGCTGTTCAGCTACCTCTTCGCCGGACTGTTCATCTTCATCTTCGGCGGCATCACCGGCATCATCAACGCGTCGTACAACCTCAACCTCGTCGTTCACAACACATCCTGGCTCCCGGCCCACTTCCACCAGACCGTTGCCGGTCCCGTGTTTCTCGCGTTCCTTGGCGGGAGTCTGCTGCTCGCCTCGACGCTCACGGGGAAGGCGGTGGCGCTGAGGAAGGTCGCCGTGTGGGTCCCCTACATCTGGACCCTCGGCATCATGACGTTCTCGACGGGACTGTTCGTCGGAGGGATCAACGGCGAGCCGCGACGGACGAACATGGGTCTCACCTATACGAATCCCGAGTCGCCGCTCTATCAACCGACCTGGGAGTTTGCCAGGATCGTCGGCGCGATCGGCGGAACCATCATGTTCGTCGCGATGGTTCTCTTCTTCGTGGTGTTCTTCGCGACACTCCTCGGCAAGAGAGTCAGCGAGCCGGCGCTCGAAATGCCGGTCTCCGAGCCGTATCACGACGAGAACGTCCGCGGCGTCGAGCGCCTCACACCATGGCTCGCCGGTGCGGTTCTCCTTCTGATTCTCGCGTACACCATGCCGTTCGTCTCCCTGCTGCGCGACAAGTACGAGGGAGCGCCGGCGTACTCTCCGGCCAGCCCGGTCCCTCAGGCGAGACGATGAAGTGGTTCCTCACCGCGGTCGCGTTGCTGTCGGCCACGTTGGGAGCGACGGCTGCAGGCGTGGCGACCGTTCCGGCGGAGTACGCGGCGGGGCGGGACATCCCGATCATCGACATCGTCGACGACAACGGGACGACGCGGTCGCTGGCCTCGTTCAAAGGTGCGCCGATGATCCTGGCGCCGATCTATACGAGCTGTCCGCTCGCCTGCCCCACGATCGCCAACAACCTTGTCGCTGCCGCCGCGAAGTCCGACGAGAGCCCGTCGGGCTATCGTGTGGTCTTTCTCTCGTTCGACGCTCGGGACGACGTCGCGGCGCTCCGGCGATTCCGGGAACGCCAGCGGGTGCCTCTGGCCTGGACGGTTGCAACGGCACAGCCGCAGGACGTGCGCCGACTGCTCGACGCGCTCGGCTACTCGTATCGCGAGGCGAACGGCCATTTCACTCATCCCAACATGGTCATCGCCTTCACGCCGGAGCTGAAGACCGCGAAATACATGATGGGAACGGCGTACGATCTCGATGAGGCCCTGGCGATCGCGCGCGGCGCGAAAGACTGGGTCAGCCGCTACGGTGCCCCCGTTCTCTCGGTGTTGCTGTTCGTCTGTATCTCCTCGGCGGTCTACCTCGTGGCGTTGCTCAGGGGGTAGGGAGTCGTGCCAGGGGCCGGCGATGCGGGGCCTATTATCAGTCCTGAAACTTCGGCACCCTCTCGCCCTGCGCCGCCATCTCCTGCACGTGATCTCTTCCCACGGGCTGCTTCAGCACCGCCGCGATGCGGCGGACGTTGGCGCCGTTCTCGGCGCTGGCGGGGCCCATCTGCTGATCCATGAGGTTGCGCGTGCGGTCGGCGAGGAGCCAACCGAGGGGGAAGACGGCCTTGCGCTGGACGAGCTGGAACTGCGTGTAGTTCGCGGATCCGACCTGCTCCATGAGCTCCGCGGCGGCGAGGTCGGCGTGGGCGCCGCGAACGGCGAGGAGCGCGCGCACGGGGGAGAGGACCTCGTTTGCGAAGGTCGAGGAGTACGTCGGCGGGGGTGTGTCCATGCGGAACTGGATGAAGATCACGTGCGGGCGGACGCGCGACGCGTATTTGCTGCGCAACATCACGGCGAGCACGTCCGACAACGTCGCCGAACCGGAGTTCTCGAAGTACCCGCCGTCGACGACGTGCTCGCAACGCGCACCGGGCGCGCATTCGAGCGACGAGCCGCCGTTCGAGTCCTTTCCGCGTCGCAGCGTCCCGGCAGGTGACACGTACGTGAAGCGCGTGCTGTTGGCGACGGCCGTGCTGACGCGGGTGTCGCCGCCGATGGCGCCGAACAGATCGACCGAGTCGGCCAACTCGTCGTAGCCGTTCACGCGCTCGATGCGCAGGTTCGACGCGATGATGCGCTGTCCGGTCTCGACGATCGTGCCGTTGAGAAACAGCGACGGAAAGTGCTCTTCCTTGCCCGCCATCATCGACAGGAAGCCGTTCGAGAAGGTGGTGTCCGCCTCGCCGCTCTGCTGGCGGATGGTCTCGCTCCAGGCGCGCTCCCACGCCCCTTCGAGCGCGCGCTCGCGATCGGGGAAGATCGGCGCGGGAACGAAGCGCTGGGCGAGGTCGGGCTGGGTCATGGCCGCGAGCGTCGGCGCGAGTGAGTCCTGCGACAGCATCTGCCGCGCCGCGAAGCGCAGGGAATGAGTCTCGCGCCCCTGTGGCGTGTAGTCGTCGTCGACCTGGACGTGCATCTCGCCGCGGCGCACGAGCAGCGCGTCGTAGACCGTCGATCCGAAGGAGCCGCCGGAAACGCCGCTGATCGCGAAGGTGTGGTCGGCGAATGTGGGGATGGTGTCGGTGAGCGAGGTCAGCACGGCCGCGGTCCAGTATGCGGCGCGGATCCCGCCGCCCTCGGTGGCCACGAGGATCACGGGATGCGCGCCGTCCGCCGTCGGCTGCTCGCGGTCGAGGCGCTCGAACCATTTGTCGAACGCGGCGGCGATGCCGGGTCGCGCGCCGGGATCGCCCGGCAGCGTCTCGACGACGTGGTTGTCCGCGAGCGGACTGATGATCACGGCCCAGAGGAGCAGGAAGGTGAGCGTCGGCACGCCGCCGCGGATGCCGAGCCAGACCAGCGTGCTGCCGACCGGTACGCTCAGCGCGAAGGCCAGCAGCACGATCGCCGCGGAGCCGAGGATGACGGTGCTCTGCACGAAGAACGTGGACCAGGCGAAGAGCGCCAGCGCCAGGACGACGCTCGCGTACAGGAACAGCTTCGTCGCGCGCGGTCTCTCGCGAAGGGTCATCTCGGCGTGCGTCGGATAATCGAGCTGTCTGCGTCGCAGGACGCAGAAGGCGATGAAGGCGATCAGCGCGATCCCGAGGAGGATCGCGAGCTTGCGGAGCTCGTGCACGGGCTCGGGCACGCCGTAGTTGCGGGCCACGCGCCACAACGCCGCAATCGCGATCACGAACGCGAGCGCGCCGATGATGCGCGGGAGCCAGGTCGTGAGCCTCGGGTACTCACTGGCCTTCGGGCGTCCCTCGGCGGGCTTCACGTGCAGCAACTGCCTCGACCAGAACCAGACCTGGAGAGCGAGGAAAATCACGCCGATGACGTATCCGGCGCGCTGTCCATCATTCGATCGCTCCCCGCCGGTCGGATCGTCCTCGGCGAGGTGGGCGATGATGTCGTAGCCCTGCGCCGAGATCATCAGCGCGAACGCGACGACCAGTAGCGCGAGGAAGCTGAAGCGCAGCGGCAGGAGGAAGAGATACAGCCGTTTGACCGCGCGCCAGGCGTGCGCGATCCACGAGGCGAGAGTGCGTTCGCCGGCCGGAGCCGGTGCGGCCAGGGCGTCGGTTGTCATGATGAGCAAGGAGTTTACAGGATCAGAACGTTCCCCACATCAACACGCGCTTGTACGTGTAGAAGTAGGGACGCTCGTCGCCGAGCGCCGCGTGCAGGCGCTTGCGGTCCTCGGCGAGAAACTCCTCGAAGCGCTCGGCGGAGAGGAGCGACTGATAGTGCGTGAGCAGCGCGCCGCGCACCCACTCCACGACGTCGTCGCTGGACGGTAGCACGTGTCCGTACACCTGCATGCGCACGTGCTGGCGTTTGTATCCGAGGCGATGCAGCAGCTCCGCGTATCCCTCGACCGGGAGCACGAAGTCTTCGCGGGGAACGAGGCCGAGGTCCTTCGCCACGGCGGCGGCGATGCCGTGCGAGGGATGCGAGTCGTTCGCCGGCATCTGAATGGCGATCTGCCCGTCCATCGACAGGAAGTTCGTGAGGCGCACGAACAGCTTCTCGTGATCGGGCACCCAGTGCAGGGCGGCGTTGGCGAAGATGAGGTCGTACGGTCTGTCGGTGATGAAGGCCTCGATGTCGCCTTTTTCGAAGCGGAGCATCTCCCCGCCGAAGTGTCCGGCCTTGAGAAGCATCGTCTCCGAGGAGTCGACGCCGACGGTCTCCTCGGCGGACAGGCCTTCGTGCAGCTCGCGCGTCAGCTCACCTGTGCCGCATCCGAGGTCGACGATGCGCATCTTCGGGCGCGGCTCGATGAGAGCGACGAGGTCGACGAAAGGTTGGCGGCGTTCGGCGGCGAAGCGTTCGTATTGATCAGGGGACCACATAGAAGTTGCCCGTTGCCCGTTGCCCGTTGCCGATTGCCAGTGCTGTTTCGCCTAGGCGGGGCCGCACTGGGAACCGGCAACGGGTCACGGGCAACTATATGACGGGAGAGCTGCAGAAGTGCCGCCTACGTCTTCTTGATCCCCAAAATCTCCAGCGCGCGCAGGATGTCCTTTTTGTTGCCGCGCATCTTGAGTCTGCCGCGGGCGACGGCGTCCTCGGCGACGGAGCGGTCCTTCGAGGCGCGCGCGAGCGTCTCGACGTCGCCGGCGAAGACGACGTCGGGCGATTGGGCGAAACCGGTCGTCGTCACCAGCGTGCCGTTCTCGATGCGCGCGTGGAACGCCTCGTCGCCGCTCTCGAACTGAATGATCATCGGCGGGCCAGAGGCGCGCTCGGGACGGAACATGGTCCGCACCGGCAGCGCCAGCCAGTGGATGCGAAACGCCTCACCCTTGCGCTTGCCGAGGAGCTGCAGACCCCACGAGCCGAGCTCGCGGAGGACCGGCTCGAGGCCGCGGCCGAGCTCCGTGAGCTCGTAGACCGTCGATGCGGCCGGCGGCGGCAGCACGCGGCGGGCGACGACCTCATTCTCCTCCAGAGTCTTGAGACGCGCGGCGAGCATGTCCGTGGCGATGCCGGGGATCCCCGCGAGCAGGTCGGTATAGCGCCTCGGACCGCCGTAGAGCTCGCGGACGACGAGCAGCGTCCAGCGCTCGCCGACGAGATCGAGCGCGCGAGCCACGCCGCAGTAGTGCTCGTACGACTTCCCGGTCACGGGATCATGTTAGCAGTGGACTTGAATTCCCGGACGCACTACTTGACTTTTCCAAGTTTGAAACCCAGATTACCAAGCGTGATGGACGCACGACGCGCTGTACTCGCTCCGAAGGCCCGATCCGCAGCCGACCTGCTGGTGCCTCTGCTACGCCTCGGCTTCCGGACACTATCCGCGGTTTCCGTTCGACTCGCCGCCCGGGTCGCGGAGCGGGTGTGGTTCACGCCGCCGCGTCCGCGGCTCTCGCCCGCGTCGGCCGCGTTCCTCGGGACGGGAACGCGCGCCGACATCCATCTCCAAGGGCGCCGCGTGGCTGCCTGGAGCTGGGGCGAAGGTCCGGCCGTGCTGCTCGTCCATGGCTGGGGCGGACACTCCGCGCAGTTCCAGAGCTTCGTCGAGCCGCTCGTCCGCGCGGGCCTCCGTGCGATTGCGTTCGATGCACCGTCGCATGGCGCGTCGGGCGCGAGCCCTCATGGCAGGCGGCAGTCGACGTTCTTCGATTTCGCGGAGGCGTTGGTTGCACTTGCGCAGACCGTCGAGCCGGTGGCGGGCGTGATCGCGCATTCCGGCGGGTGCACATCCGTCGCCTGGGCCTTGCGCAATGGCTGGACGGTGCCAGCCGCGGTGTTCATCGCGCCGATGGGGAGTCCCGTTGCGTATCAGCGCGTCTTCGCGGACGCGCTCTCGATTCCCGACGCCGTGCTCGAGCGCTTCAAGGCCAACGTCGAGCGGCGGTTGCAGTTCGCGTGGCATGACCTCGAGGTGGCGGAGGTGAGCCGCGTCGTCGCCACGCCGCCGCTGCTCGTCGTCCACGACCGCGACGATCGGGAAACCTCGTGGCGCGAGAGCCAGACCATCGTCGCGTCCTGGCCGGACGCCGTGCTCCGCACCACGACGGGACTCGGCCACAATCGCATCCTGCGCGAGCCGAGCGTGGTGTCCGACGCGGTGGAGCTCATCGCCGCACGCTCTGCGGCGTCAGGCGAGGTGGCCACGGCTTTCTGACGCGCAGGCTCCTAGGCGTAGCTGGCGCTGTTCTTTGCGGCAGGCGGCGCATTCCTTCATCCTTCAAAACCCCTCATCCTTCCGGCCTTCCGACCTTCCACTGTGCTAGTCTCCGCCGCGTTTGGCCATGAGAGACCAGATCCAGAACGTCGCTGTGATCGGCGCCCAGTGGGGGGATGAGGGCAAGGGGAAAATCGTCGATCTTCTCTGTGAGGATTTCGACGTCGTCGCGCGGTATCAGGGCGGCCACAACGCCGGGCATACGGTGAAGTTCGCCGACAAGCACTTCGCGCTGCGCCTCATCCCGTCCGGCATCATCCATCCCGACAAGCTCTGCCTCCTCGGCAACGGCATGGTCATCGATCCGCAAGCGCTGTTGGACGAGATGGAGGGGCTGCGCGAGGCGGGCGTGACGATCGAGGAGAACCTTCTCATCAGCGACGCCGCGCACTGCATCCTGCCCTACCACAAGGCGCTCGACCTCGCCCGCGAGGAGGCCGCCGGCGTGGCGAAGATCGGCACGACCGGGCGGGGCATCGGTCCCGCCTATGAGTCGAAGGTCGGTCGCTACGGCATCCGCATCGCGGACCTCGTCGATCCCGACGTGCTCCGGCAGAAGATCGAGTTCACGTGCGCCGAGCGCAACGCCGTCCTCCGCGGCGTCTATCACCGCGAGACGTACGACCCCTCGCGCCTATACGACGACTACCTTCGCCACGGCGAGATCCTGGCGAAACGCATCGTCAACGGCACCGTCTGGATCAACGACCAGATGCGCGCGAACAGGCGGGTGATGTTCGAAGGCGCACAGGGAACGATGCTCGACATCGACCACGGCACGTACCCGTTCGTGACGTCGTCCACCACCATCGTCGGCGGAATCTGCTCCGGCCTCGGCGTCGCTCCGAAGCACATCCATAAAGTCATCGGCGTCGGAAAGGCGTACACCACGCGGGTCGGCGGTGGCGCATTCCCGACGGAGCTCGACGACACGCACGGCGAACATCTCCGCAAGCGCGGAAACGAGTTCGGCACCGTGACCGGGCGTCCTCGCCGTTGCGGCTGGCTCGACCTTCCGGTCCTGCGCACCGCGGCCATCCTCAACGGTCTCGACGAGATCGCCGTGACCAAGCTCGACGTCCTCGACGATCTCGATGAGATCGCGGTCTGTACCTCGTACAATGTCCGCGGCGCGAACTGGAGCACCTTCCCCGCCTTCGCCGTCGCCCACAACGACTACCAGCCCGAGTACCGAACGTTCAAAGGGTGGAAGACGTCGACCGTCGGTATCACGTCGTTCGAGGATCTCCCCCGCGAAGCCCGCGACTACGTGAAGTTCATCGAGGACGAGACGGAGACCCGCGCCTCGATCATCTCCACAGGCCCGCGGCGGGAAGAGACCATTCTGCGCTGAGCCGGCACGGCCGGCAGCGCTTAAGAGCCTTACTGCGACGGCAACTCCGGCTCGGCGCCGATCTCGTCGTCGATCAGTTCCTCCACGGTGTCGCGGAAATCGGCCGCCAGGTCGGCGAGGGTGTTTTTCTCGTCGACATGCACGGAGTGGATCGAGGACCAGGTGTTGTCCTTGCCGAGGACGACGAAGCGGAAGTCGGCACCGACGGTGTAGAGCGCGAGGCGGTCTTTGACGATGAAGGCCTGAATGGGTGTCTCGTCCGACGAGACGAGGTTCACTCGGGGCGTGATGCTGCTGCCGCGACCCACCGGGCGCCACATGCGGACGTCCGGACCGACCTTGCGAGGCTTGACGTTCACGCGCGTGATCGAGGTCGATGTCGTCGACCCGAAGGCGATGTCGACACTCTCGCCGTTGCGTGCCATCGTCAGGGGCGGATGGACGGCCGGGCCAACGTTTTCCCAGGCACTCGCGGTCGGGATGTCGAGCCTGGACAGCTCGACGAGATTCGCCACTTCCGCGGAGACGCGAACACCGTTCTCGAAGCCGAACATTGCATACTCCGGATCGAGCTCGCGACCGTTGATGCTCCACCACGCAACGTGCATCAGCGTGGCCGGAACGCCGCCGTACTCCGAGCGCGTCAGCACGAGCCGCACGCCGCCGTACATACCGGCGCCAGCGGCGAGGTTCCGCGGCACCGACCACCGGCCGAGGTTGTCGAGGGTCGCGTAACGGATCTCGGCGCCGGTGGCGTTGTCGCGCGTCCAGACGACGAACAGCGTCTCGGTCGTCGGATCGAATGCGATCTGCGCCTGCGATTCCTCAACCGCGTCGTCGGTCGTCGGCACGATCAGCGTCGCCCGGAGGAGCCCCTCGGCGCGACCGATCTCGATCTGCGGCCGATCGGGGGTCGGCTCGATGGCGTAGCGGATGCCGCCCGGTGTGAGCAGCGACGTCGCGCCGAACAACGGCACGGCGAGGAGGCTCACCACGAACAGCGCTGCGAGAACACGTAGAGACTTCATGATCAGGCTTTCCAGTTCACGACCGAGCAAAGATTGACCTCGGTCAGTAGTTGTTTGACGTTCGGGAACTGCGGGTAGAAGCCGGCGACCACGTCGAAGTGGACGTCGGCCTCCGCGCAGCGGCCGGTGCGGATACAAACCTCGCCCAGCAGATGGTTGGCGTTTCGGATCTGGCGGCGTGTCGACGCGAGGGAGAGCCCCTCGCGCGCGAGGTCTTCGGCCGTCTCATAGTCCTCGTTCTCGATGTAGCCGAGACAGAGGTCGAGGCAACCCTCGGCACGCAGCTCGGGATCGTCGAGCTGATCGAGAATGCTCTCGATGAGGTGGATGCCCTCGTCGATCTCGCCACAGAGGATCTTGGTGCCCCCGAGGTTGCCGGTGACGCACGCGGCGAGAAACTCGCCGTACTCGGTCGGCGGATCGATCTCATCGATCGCCGAGAGCGCGTCCTCGAAGGACTCCCCCGCACGCGCGTACTGCGAGTCGGCGGCGAGGGTGATGCCGAGGTGGTTCAGCACGGAGGCGCGGGCGAACGGGTCGTTCAGCTCCGAAGCGGCCGTGCGGGCGATCTCGCCGTAGTTGATCGCACGCCGGCGGTCATCGAGCTCCACGTAACGACGCATCAGGACCGATGCAGCCATGTAGACGTGACGATGGGATCGTCGGCGCATCACGATGCCGGGCAACGCCGATACCTCCGGCCCCTCCCGATCGGACGCGATCAGGGCCTCGGCCTTACGGATCGTGACCAGCTCGCGCGTCTCTTCGCATCGCGCCAGGGAAGCAGCTCGGTCGTACGCAAGCAGCGCAGCTCCCACCTCACCCTTCCACATGTGCTGCAAACCGACTTCGCAGTGCTGCAGGGCTTCCCTATCTCTGTCAGTCATATCTTTTCGCACACCCATTCCGGGGAAGTGGGCGCATTTTATCTTGAATAATCGAAATGCAAAGCGAGATTTTTCGTCACGTGAGAAACCCGTTGCCAGTGGCCAGTGGCCAGTGGCCCATTGCCAGACTGGCTACCGGCTACTGGCCACTACCCAGCACCTCGTCAATCGTGGTCTGCGAAACCGGGTGGTACGTCGGCCGGGCTTTCCTGTAGATCCGCCGGGCAAACGCGAGGTCGTCGGGCTGCTTCGCGAGCTTCTCGTAGATCGGCTTGAGGAACTTCCGCCGCCCCTGCGACGTCAGGAAACGCTCGATCACGGGACGGACGGCCTGGTACCGGGCATCGATCGCCTTCTGCAGCCAGGCCGACAGCACCTCGCTGTTGCCACTGTCGCTGAAGTGGAGATGGCCGTCCAGCGCCGCCATCTGCTCGATGGTGAGGATGGGCAGGGACTGGATGAAGTGCACGCGCTCGTGCGAAGACCACTCCTCCGCCTGAATCGCGTCGACGGCACCGCCCTCCGCAAACGCCTTTGCCTGCCGCTCCACGCGTGCAAAAGCCTCGGACCGTGGCTGGGGCGCATTCGGCGGAAGCCCCGTTCCGTGGATCCACTGATCGACGTCCACCTTCTGCACGACGTCCGGCAGCGCGGTCTTCAGATGATCGACGAAGATCGCCGTGGTCATCGGCTGAAATGCGAACTTCTCGAAGTACGCGCGAAGGAACTGGTCCCACCGCTCGCGTCCCGCCGTTTCCTCGAGGAGCCGGAGGAACAAGGCCCCCTTCTCGTAGGCGATGCCCGGCACATCGTCGGGATCGCGCTTGCTGAAGTCGACGGCGAGCGACTGGTCTTCGACCGGAAGGGTCGCCAGCTCCTCCTTCACCTCGGTGACGCCGAGGAGCCACAGCATCTCGGCGTACTCGCGGCCGTAGAGCTTCTCCGTGAGGCGATGCTCGATGTACGTGGTGAAGCCTTCGTTGAGCCAGAAGTCATTCCACGTGGCGTTCGTGACGAGGTTGCCCGACCACGAGTGCGCGAGCTCGTGCGCGACGAGGGACACGAGCGACTTGTCGCCCGCGAGCACGGTGGGCGTGAGGAACGTCAGGCGCGGGTTCTCCATCCCACCGTACGGGAAGCTCGGCGGCAGGACGAGCAGGTCGTATCGTTCCCATAGGTACGGCCCGTAAAGCTCTTCGGCGGCCTTCATCATCTGCGGCGTGTCGCTGAACTCCGCGGCCGCGCGCTCGATGACCTCGGGCTCCGCGTAGACGCCCGAGCGCGTGTCGAAGGGTCGGAAGTCGAGATCGCCGACGGCGATGGCCAGGAGATACGACGGAATGGGGTGCGTCATGCGGAACTGATAGACGCCGTCCTCGTTCTTCGCCTGCGGGTTCTCCGCGCTCATGACGGCGAGCAGCTCCTTCGGCACGCGGAGGGTCGCGTCGTAGGTGAAGCGGACGCCGGGCGTGTCCTGACACGGCACCCAGGTGCGCGCCAGAATGGCCTGCGACTGCGACAGCAGGAAGGGATGCTTCTTGCCCGCGGTCATCGCCGGCTCGAGCCACTGCAGCGCAAGCGCTCCCGGGCTGGAGGCGTACTCGATCGTCACGGTCTGCGTCTCGGGAGCGATCGGGATCTCGAGCGCGCTCCCAAGAATGGGATCGGCCGGGCCGAGCTTGAACGCCGCCGGCGCGTTCCCCGGCTCGAGCGTCACGCGCCGGATGTCGAGCGCGTTGGTGTCGAGGACGAGCGTGTCCGCGTTGGTCTCGTTCCGCACGCGCAGCGTGGCCGTGCCCGCGAGCTGTCTGGTCGCGAAGTCGACGCTGAGATCGAGGACGATGTGCTCGACCCGGGCCTCGTCAGGGCGCGAGTACGAGTGCGGATCGCGTGAGACGGCCGGTTGCGGCTTCGCCTCGGGCATCGGTTGTTCACTGCGGCAGGAGACGGCGAGGATCGTGAGGGCAGTGATGAGGATCAGTCGTTTCATGGGCGCGGCGACTGTACTACGACGGCGTTGCCCGTGACCCGCTGCCCGTTGTCAGTGCTGTTACGCCTGCGACGACGGCTCGGATCGAGCCACGAACGACGGTCAACGGGTCACGGGCAACGATTAGAATGCCTGCCGCAGGCCAGACAATGTCGCTCCCGTCCGGAACACGGCTCGGTCCGTATGAGATCGTTCAACCGATCGGCGCCGGAGGCATGGGCGACGTGTACCGAGCGCGGGACACGCGCCTCGATCGCGACGTGGCGATCAAGGTGCTCCCGGAGCGCTTCGCGCGCGATGCCGAGGCGAAGATGCGCTTCGAGCGGGAGGCGAAGGCCGTCGCGGCGCTCACGCATCCGAACATCCTCGCCATCCACGACTACGGCTCGGACGGCGGCGCGGCGTACAGCGTTACCGAGCTCCTCGAGGGCGAGACGCTGCGTCGGCGGATCATCGAAGGGCCGATTCCGTGGCGCAAGGCGATCGAGATCGGCGCGGCCATTGCGGACGGCCTCGCCGCCGCCCACGCAAAGGGCATCGTCCACCGCGATCTGAAGCCGGAGAACATCTTCCTCACGACCGACGGGCGGGTGAAGATCCTCGACTTCGGCATCGCGCAGCTCGTGCGACAGGAGCCGCCTGCGGCCGAGGGCGTCGACACGTCGTTGCTGCCGACGGCGCCGATGAAGACCGATCCGCACTCGGTGGTCGGCACCGCCGGCTACATGGCGCCGGAGCAGCTCCGCGGCGAGCCGGTCGACGCGACGACCGACATCTTCTCCCTCGGCGCGCTGCTGTTCGAGATGACGACGGGCCGGCCCGCGTTCATCCGGGCGACGGTGATCGACTCGCTGTCGGCGATCCTCGCCGAGAACCCGGACGTCTTTTCGGTATCGGAGCGACTGATTCCGTACGATCTCGCACGGGTGATCCAGCGCTGCCTGGAGAAGAAGCGTGAGGAGCGCTTCCAGTCCGCGCGCGATCTGGCGTTCGCGCTCCGCGCGATCGGAACCTCGAGCGCGCTCTCGTTCGATTCGCCGGCGGCGCGGAAGCGGAAGCGATGGATCTGGGCGGGTGTGGCTTTGCTCGCGATCGCGGCGGTGCTGAGTGTCCGAGCCTTCAAGTCGCCGAGTCTTCGAGAGTTTGCCTCTCGACAACTCGACGACTCGTCACCCCGACGACTCACATCCGTCGCCATCCTCCCCTTCGTCAACGCCACCGGCGACGAAGAGGCCGAATACCTTTCCGATGGCATCACGGAGACTCTGATCAACACGCTCGCCCAGGTGCCGGGTCTGCGGGTCATGTCGCGCACCTCGGTTTTTCACTACAAAGACAAGCCGACGAACCCGGTCAGCGTGGGGCGCGAGCTGCGCGTGAGCGCGGTCGTCGTCGGGCGCATCGAGACGGTCGGGGATCGCCTCGTCGTCTCGGCGGAGCTGATCGATGCGAGCGACAACGCCCTGATCTGGGGCAATCGCTACCCCGCCGCACAATCCGACCTGTTCGCCGTGCAGCAGTCGATCGCCTCGGAGATCGCGCGCATGCTGCGCATCCAGCTCGGAGGCCGCGAGCAGCAACTCCTCGCAAAACGCCACACGACGGATCCGCGCGCCTATGAGCTCTATCTCAAAGGCCGCTTCCAGTGGAACAAGCGCGATGCGGAGGGGCTGTACGAGGCGATCGAGCTCTTCAACCGAGCCATTGAGATCGACCCGCAGTATGCGCTCGCCTACGCGGGCATTGCCGACTGCTACAACCTCCTGGACATCTGGGCGAATCTCCCCACGAGCGAGACCTTCCCCCGTGCGAAGGCCGCCGCACAGAAGGCGTTGGCGATCGACGACCAGCTCGCGGAGGCGCACACGTCGCTCGCCTATGCGATCCACACCTACGAGTGGGACTGGCCGGCCGCGGAGCGCGAGTACAAACGCGCGCTCGAGCTGAATCCGAACTACGCGACCGCGCGCCAGTGGTACGCGGAGTTCCTCACCGCCACGGGCCGCTTCGACGAGGCGGAAGAACAGGGACTGAAGGCGCTGGATCTCGATCCGATGTCGCCGATCATCAACGCCGTGGTGGCGTGGAACTACACGATGGCCCGCCGCTACGACGCGGCGATCGAGCAGGGCACGCGCACCACGCAGCTCTTCCCCGACTTCATGCCCGGCCACGCCTACCTCGGGCTCGCGCAGCTCGAGTCAGGGCGCCCGCGGGAGGCGCTGTTGTCGCTCGCAACGGCGCGGGAGAACCTCGACATCGCGGTCGTGCGCACCTGGCTCGCACGCGCGCATCTCGCCGCGGGCCAGCGCGACGACGCCATGAAAATCGTTCGCGCGCTTCAGTCCAGCCGCGACTACCTCCCGCCTTACTACATGGCGGCGCTCTACTCCGACCTCGGCGATCGGGCGCGCGCGCAGCGCGAGCTCGCCCGAGCGCGCCAGGAACGGAGCGGCGCGCTGGTCTGGCTCAACGTCGATCCCGCCATGGACGAGCTGCGCTGAGAGCTCCGGCGGCCGGGGGACCAGCCGGCCAGCGGCTCCCGGTCGAAACCATCAGCATGGGGCATGAATGGCCAGCGACACGCTTGAAGTGGTCGCACTCTGCTTCCTCAGCGTCCTTGCGAGTGGGAGTGCCCTACACCAGTTTGGTGACCGGTCCGCATGGCGACTGCTCGGTCGAGCGATGCCGGCCCAGCCAACCGCGAGGCGGGTCAGGACGACGATGTTTGTCGACGCGGCAACCGCAAGCGCGCGATCGTGCCCCTCTCCGCACCCGGCCGGTTGGTCAGGGTCAGCGTTCCGTCGTGTGCCTCGGCGATCTGGCGCGCGAGGGTCAGGCCGATGCCGGAGCCGCCGGACTTGGTGGTGAAGAAGGGGACGAAGAGGTTGCTGGCGCCGCTGATGCCGGGGCCGTCGTCGATGATGGAGATCTCGACGGAGTCGGGCGTGGCGGACCAGGAGAGCGTCACCGTGCCGCGGCTCGCGAGAATGGCATCGACTCCGTTGCGGACGAGGTTGATCAGCAGTTGCTCGATCTGGTCGCGATCGGCACGGATGGTGACTTCGGGGCCGGGATCGACGGTGACAGCGATGCGAGTCTCGAGGCCGGCGACGTGACGCACGGTGTCGCCGACGCTCATCGGAGCGGCAACGGGTTGCGGCAGGCGGGCGAGCTGCGAGTAGGTCCGGAGAAAGCGCGCGAGGCCCGCGGAACGTTCGGCGATCACCTCGAGACCGTGCTGGGCATCGTCCTGCCAGCCCTCGGGCAGCGGCTCGCGCGAGAGGATCGACGCGAGGCTGCCGGCGATGGAGCGAATCGGCGCGAGGGAGTTGTTCAGCTCGTGCGAAAGCACGCGCAGGATGCGCTGCCACGCCTGGCGCTCCTCCTCGCGCAGCGTTCGCGATAGATCCGACATCGATAGCAGCACGTGCGGCACGCCGGCCTCGCGGACGGCCGTGCGGCGGATGCGGAACCGTCCGTGTCCGCCGGGCAGCACGACTTCGGCGATGCGGGTGTCGTCGCCGATGAGGAAGGCCTCGAGGCCGAGGTCCGCGGCAGTGCGACCGAGGAGCTGTTCGCCGGGACGCGCGAGCAGGCGCTCGCCGGCGCGGTTGACGAGGCGCAGGCGCCCGCGCTCGTCGAAGGCAAAGATCGCCGAGTCGATGTGCTCGACCACGGAGCGCACGAGAGCCGCGGCCTCGACTTCCCCGAACCGGCGATTGCGTAGCGCGCGTGTCAGCAGGTTGAGCTCGCGCGTGAGCTCGCTCATCGCGTCGTCACGGTCCGAGCCCCGCGCGCGGATGGAGTAGTCGTCCTCGCGCAACGCGGAGATGAGGTTCGCGATCGTGCGGAGGGGATAGTCGATCTGCGCGCGCACGACGGCGATGAGAATCGCGAAGGACAGCACGACGAGGATGGCTACGCTCCACCGCGTCCCCGGCGAGCGCGGTTCGGCGAAGAGGAACCAGGCGAGCACGAACAACAGCGGCGCGAGCGACGCGAGCGCGGCGGCGGCGACGCGGTGCTCGAGCCGTCTCATGCGTTGCCCGTGCCCCGTTGACCGTTGCCCGGGCTGCTGCGCAAGAAGCAACCGCCCGGGCAACGGGGAACGGGCAACGGGCAACGTCTACAAGCCATACCTCTGAATCCTGCGATACAACGCGCTTCGCGACAACCCCAGGGCCTCGGCGGCACGGCTGACGTTGCCGCCGTAGCGCGTGAGGGCTTTCTGGATGAGGAGCTGCTCGACTTCTTCGATGCTCATGTCTTCGATGCGGGGCGTCGTCGCCGCCGAAGATGCGAGGCCGAGGTCAACGGAGCGGATCATCGTACCGGTGGTCATGAGCACCGCGCCTTCGATGGCGTGGTCGAGCTCGCGCACATTGCCCGGCCAGTCGTGGCCGAGCAGCGTCTTCATCGCGGACTCCTCGAAGCCGCCGATCGGCTTGCGGTAACGGGTCGCGTGCAGGCCGAGGAAGTGGCTGGCCAGCGTGGGGATGTCGTCGCGGCGGTCGCGCAGCGGCGGGATCCGGATCTCGACCGTTCGCAGGCGGAAGTAGAGGTCCTGCCGGAACCGTCCGGCCTCGACTTCCGCGTCCAGACGCGCGTTCGTCGCCGAGAGCAGGCGCACGTCGGCCTTGCGCGTGCGCGAGGAGCCGACCCGCTCGAACTCGCCGGTCTCGAGGACGCGCAGGAGCTTGGCCTGCTGCGCGAGCGGCACGTTCGCGATCTCGTCGAGGAACAGCGTTCCGCCGTCCGCGAGCTCGAAGCGTCCTTCTCGATCCGATTTGGCATCGGTGAACGCTCCCTTCACATGCCCGAACAGCTCACTCTCGAACAATGCCTCCGGGAGCCCCCCGACATTCACGGACACGAGCGCGCGCGCCGCGCGACGCGACACCCCATGCAGGGCGCGGGCGACGACGCCTTTGCCGGTGCCGTTCTCGCCGGTGATGAGCACGCTCGCGTCCGAGGGACCGACGCGCTCGATCATCTCCAGAACGGGCTTCATCGCGCGCGATTCGGCGAGGAGCGTGGGGCGCTTGTCGTCGCCGCGCAGGAAACGGTTCTCCGCCTCGAGACGCTGGCCCTTGCGCAGCGCGCGTCCCAGCTCGATCTGGGTCCGCAGCGTGGCGAGGAGCTTCTCGTTCTCCCACGGCTTCTGCACGAAGTCGCGCGCGCCGATGCGCATCGCGGCGACGGCGAGATCGACCGATCCCCAGGCGGTCATGACGACGACCGGCAGGAGCTCGTCATACGCGTGCAGGCGCTCGAGCAGCTCCAGTCCCTCGGCGCCGCTGGTCGTGTCCCGCGCGTAATTCAGATCGATGAGGACGGCGTCGAACGTCTTCGCCTCGACGGCGCGATAGACGGCCGCGGGCGAGGAGACGGTCTCGATGTCGAAGCCTTCGCTGCGCAGGAGAAGGCGCAGCGCGGAGAGGATCTGGGGCTGATCATCCGCGGCGAGGACGCTGGGATTCACGCAGTCATCCATCCGTCGTGCAGCTTCACGACGCGATTCCCGTACGCCGCGTTCTCTTCCGAATGCGTCACCTGCACGATCGTCGTCCCGCCGCGATTGAGCTCGCGGAAGAGGGCCATGATCTCACGCGCCTGATCGGAGTGCAGGTTGCCGGTCGGCTCGTCGGCCAGGATGACCCGCGGACTCGCGATCACGGCTCGCGCCACTCCGACGAGCTGCTGCTGGCCGCCGGAGAGCTGCGAGGGATAGAGGTCCTTCTTGCCGACGATGCGGAAGCGATCGAGGACGTCGGCGACGAGACTCTGGCGCTCTCTCTTCGGAATGTCGCGATAGCGCAGCGGCACCTCGAGGTTCTCGGCGACGGTGAGGTCGTCGATGAGGTGATAGCTCTGGAAGACGAAGCCGATGGTACGCCGCTGCAGATCGGCGCGCTGCTTCGTCGAGAGCTTGTGCACGGCGTGGCCGTCGAGCGTGTACTCCCCTTCCCAGTCGGCGTCGTGCATGCCGAGGATGTGGAGGAGCGTCGACTTGCCCGCGCCGGAAGGTCCGGTGATGGAGACGAAGTCTCCCTCACCGACGGCCAGCGAGATGTCGCGCAGGAGGAAGAGGCGGGAGGGTCCGGCGGGGACGGATTTCGTGAGCTTTTGTGTGTGGATCATCGTTTGGTTGCCCGAGTTTGATTGTTCGCATCATTTTTCAGCTCTCGGTCAGGAGGCGGCTCACGTCGTCGGTCCCGATGCGGCGGAAACCGGCCCACGCGACGATCAGCACGATCGCACCGAACGTGGCCACGACGACGCCGTAGGTGACCGGATCGCTTGGCGTCACGCCGAACATCAGAGCGCGCAAACCGAGCGAAGCCAAGGCAGCGCCAATGAACCCGGCGGCGAGTCCCACGCCGACCGGTATCGCTGCTTCGGTGAAGACCAGGCGCCAGACGTTCGCCCGCGATGCGCCCAGGGCGACGCGGACGGCGAGCTCGCGACGGCGCTCTCCGATCGAGAAGCTCAGCGCACCGTAGAGCCCGACCGCCGCGAGCAGCAGTGCACATGCGGAGAACGCGGCCAGCAGTTGCGCGTTGAAGCGGCGGTCGTCGACCGAGCGAAGGACGATGTCGTCGAGCGTAGCGATGTCGGAGAGCGCGAGATTCGGATCGACCCTGGCGAGCTCCTGCCGCATCGCCGCAGCCATTCGCATCGGATCAGCCTGGGTGCGCGTGACGATGGTCAGCTCTCCGTGCGGCACCTGTGTGTAGGGCACGTAGATCTCCGGCGTCGTGGGCCGGTCGAGCGAACGGTGACGGGTGTCGCGGACCACGCCGACGATGCGGAACGCGTCGCACTTCGGACAATAGAGCCGAACGCTCAGTCCGATCGGATCGCGATTCGCGGCGTACGCGCGCACGAATGCTTCATTGACGACCGCGACAGGTGCGGCGCGAGGGCCATCGCTCGCCAGCAGCTCACGGCCCGCGGTGAGCGAGACCCCCATGGTCCGGAAGTAGTCCGGCGTTGCCGCGCGGAAGTCGGCTTCCGGCTCGACCGTTCCCGGCGTGAATCCGTCGACGTACGTTTCGACCGCGTAGTCGACGCCGGCGCGATGCAGCGGCAGGGCCGTCACGCCGCCGGCCGAGACGACGCCGGGGAGCGCGCGGATGCGGTCGAGGACCGTTGTGAAGAGCGCGATCTCGCGCGGACGGTCGTAGATCGTCTCTGGCACCTCGAGCGTGGCGGCGACGCGTCCGGTAGCGTCGAATCCGGTGTTCACGTTCTCGATCGCGACCAGGCTTCGCACCAGCAGCACGGCCGAGACGAGCAGCACCACAGCCAGCGCGACCTGAGCGATGGTGAGCGCCCGCCGCAGCCGTGCGCCGCCTTCCGCCGCCACCCCGTGCACGCGCAGGCCCACGCCGTGACGGACCGAGGCGAGCGCGGGGACGATCGCCGCGACGAGCGTCGCAAAGACCAGTCCGGCGGCCGCAACGGCGAGGGCGCGGACATCCAGCGTCAACCCGTTCCAGGTCGGCAGACCCACGGGACTGACGGCCGCGACGAGCTCGATCATCCGCTGCGCGAGCAACACCCCGCCGACGGTTCCGGCGATCGCCAGTAGCATACCCTCGCGCAGATAGTGCCGGAGGACGTCCACCCGCGTTGCGCCCAGGGCAGTGCGGATCTCCATCTCTCCCCGCGTCGCCGATGCCCGCGCGAGCAGCAGATTGCCGACGTTCGCGCAGGCCAGGATGAGCACCAGCAGAGCCGCACCGAACAGGAGCCAGAAGGGGCGTGGATCGCGCCTCACCGACTCGCGCGCGGTGCGTACGTCGGTGGTCCAGCCCTCGTTGGAACGAAACTGCTTCGCCAGCACACCGGCCATGGCCGCCACTTCCGCCTTGGCCTGGGCGACCGTCACTCCCGGCGCGAGTCTCGCGACTCCCTCGAACATCCGCTTGCTGCGGTACTTCTGCTCGTAATCCTTGAGCACGAGCGGTTGCCACAGCGCGACATCGGCGTGCGGATAGCGGAAGGATGCGGGCAGGACGCCGATCACGGTGTGCGAGATCCCGTCCATGATCACACTCCGGCCGAGGACGGTGAGATCCCCGGCGAAGTTGCGCTGCCAGTACGCGTGCGTGAGGATGATCACCGGTGTACGGGTGTCGTCTTCGCGGAAGGCACGGCCGATGACCGGCGTAACGCCGAAGACCTCGAAGATCGAAGGCTCGACGCGGAGAGACATGACCCGCTCGGGCAACCCGTTCGAGGCCACCGCGACCGGCTGCGCGATCCAAAGCGATGGCGCGTCGAGCGTCTTGGTGCGCTCGGCCAGATCGGCGAAATTCGAAGCCGACACCTGATTCCGCTCGCCGCTCCTCGTGTGCAGATCCGAGATCGAGACCACGCGCTCGGGATCGCGGAACGGCAGCGGTTTGAGAAGCACGGCGTCGACGACACTGAACATCGTCGTTGTGAACGCGATGCCCAGGGCCAAAGTCAGGACCGCGGCGATGGAGACACCGGGAGCGCGCCGGAGCGAGCGAATGGTCTGCAGGATCGGGCTCATGATCGTCCTCCCGGCTTTCGATTCAGTCCATGTGCAGGGCCACCGCCGGGTCGAGTCGCATCGCCCTTCGCACGGGAATCCACGTGGCCAGGAGCGCAACGGCGATCAACAACAGCGGTACGCCCACGTAGATCGTGGGATCGGTCGTACTGATCTCGAACACCACCGCTTCGAGGAACCTCGTCGTCGCGAGTGCGCCGGCGAGGCCGATGGCGATCCCGGTGAGGGCGAGCTTCACCGCGCGCGCGAGGACGAGGGTCGCGATCTCCGCCCGCGTTGCGCCAAGCGCCAGGCGGACGCCGATCTCGTTCGTGCGCTGCTGCACCTGATAGGCGATCAGGGCATAGAGACCGATCGCCGCGAGCAAGAGTGCGATGGCGCCGAAGGACGCGATCAGCACGGCCTGGAAACGCGGCGTGGCGACGGTCCTTTCGAGCGTTTGGCCGAGGGGCTCGACGTCGTAGAGGGCCATCGCTGCGTCGAGCTCCGCCACGGCCGCGCGCACGGCCGACGTCACGGCGGCGACGTCGCCTCGCGCGCGGACGACGAGCGTGACGTTGCTCATCGGGAGGCGCGAGAGCGGCGCATAGAGCGCCGGCTCGGCGTCGCGCTGCGGGCCGCCGAAGCGCTCCCCTTTCACGACGCCGACGATCGTGTTCGACTTGCCCCAGAACGTGAGCTGTCTGCCGACCGGATCCTCGTTCGGGAAGTACTTTCGGACGAGCGCCTCGTTGACGACGATCGTCGCGGGCGCATCCGCCCGATCGTCGCGCGTCAGCATGCGGCCGCGCAGCAGCGGGATCCCGAGGGTCTCGAAATACGTGTGCGTCACGGGTCGGATGCGCACTTCGTCCTTCGGACCGTCACTCACGGGACGCCCGACCACGGTGGTCTGCGAGGTGAACCCGGGATCGAGCGGATGGGCCATGCCGAGGGTCACGCTCGCGACGTTCGGCACCGACCCGATGCGCTCGAGGAGACGGTCATAGAAGTTCGTGGCGGCCGGCCAGTTCGGATACTGGTCGCGAGACGGCACGGGATACGTGGCCTCGGGCAGCGTCATCGAGAACGTGACGACGTTCGACGTTCGGAGTCCGACGTCGACGGCCAGGAGCCGGGAGAGGCTCTTGAGGAGGAGTCCCGCGCCGATGACGAGGACGACCGCGAGCGCGACCTCCACGATTACGAGCACTCCGCGTCCGGCAGTGCGCGTGCCGCGGAGGACGCCGCGCGATCCCGTGGCCAGAGCCTGCGGCTGAGCGGCCGAGGTGCGGAATGAGGGAAGGACACCGAAGAGAATCGCGGAAAGCATCGTGATGATCAGCGCGAAGACGAGGACCGGCATGTTGAGGCCGATGGCGTCCGCGCGCGGCAGCGCCGGCGCGAAGGCAAGGATCGTGCGCGTCATCCAGAACGCCAGCGCGATGCCGAGGACGCCGCCGATCGCGGCGAGGGCGACCGACTCGGTCAGCAGCTGGCGGACGATGCGCCCGCGCGTCGCGCCGAGGCTCGCGCGAATGGCCATCTCGCGGGCCCGGGAGTCGGCGCGCGCGAGCATCAGTCCGGCGACGTTGATGCAGGCGATGAGCAGCACCGCCAGCACGGCCGCGGAGAGGATCCAGAGACGCGGGCGGGCGTCGCGGACCATGGAGTCGAGCAGAGGCTCGAGGAATGCGCCGCGCCCCTTGTTGTCATTGGGATACTGCTGTGCGAGGCGGGCCGAGATGACGTCCATCTCGCTCTGCGCCCTCGCGAGTGTGATGCCGCCGCCGAGGCGGCCGATGACGAAGATGTTGTGCACGCCGCGCACGTCGCCGAAAGGCGCGACCACGAGCGTCAGCGGGAGCCAGACGTCGGTGACACTGCTGCGCGAGAGCGAGGCATCTCTGGACATCACTCCCACGATCTCGTACGGCTTGCCGTCGAGAGTGATCGAGCGGCCGACGACCTTCGCGCCGCCGAAGCGACGCTGCCAGAAAGCATCGCTGATGATGGCCACCGGCTCCGCGCCTTCCCGATCGTCGCCGGGAACGAATCCGCGGCCCGCGAGGGGCGTCACGCCGAGCATCGAGAAGTAGTCGTGCGACACACCGGTGACGGCGATGCGCTCCGCCTCGGCGTTCGGCTCGGTGAGGTTGAGCATGCGGTTCGTCGTGCCCGCGATTGCCGAGAAGACGCGCTGCTGCTGCTTCCAGTCGAGCAGATCGGGATGCGACGCGCCCTCGCGAGGGCTGTCGTTGTGGAGGTCGGTCTGCCACACGCGCACGACCCGCTCCGGCTCGCGGAACGCGAGCGGCCGCAGCACGACGGCGTAGAGGATGCTGAACATCGACGTGTTCGCGCCGATCGCGATGGCCAGCGTCAGAATCGCGGCGGCGGCGTAGCCGGGAGACTTTGCCAGGTTCCGGACTGCGAATTTCAGATCCTGCATGGTTCACCTGTCCTCGGAGTCGTCAAGTCTCAGAATCTCGAGTCTCAAAGTCTCAAAGTCTCAAAAGACCACCCGCCCGGTGGTGGGGTGGGGCCTTCTTTGAGACTTTGATACTTTGAGACTTTGAGACTTCCGTCATCACAGCACGTGAAAGCCGCTCTCGCGGAGCTCGTGTTCTTCAATGGGCATCCGCTCTTCCTCGACGATGCGACCGTCGAAGAGGTGCACGGTGCGGTCGGCGTGCTTCGCATAGCGCGGATCGTGGGTGACCATGCAGATCGTGGCGCCGTCGCGATTCAGCTCGCGCATGAGCGTCATCACCGACTCGCCGTTCCGCGAGTCGAGGTTGCCGGTCGGCTCGTCGGCTAAGACGATGGAGGGGCTGCCGACGATGGCCCGTGCAACGGCCACGCGCTGCTGCTGGCCCCCGGAGAGCTGTCCAGGGTAGTGCTTCATGCGGTGGGACATGCCCACGCGCTCGAGCGCCTCGACCACCCTCTTGCGACGCTCGGGCGCGGCCATCTTGCGATACATCAGAGGGAGCTCGACGTTTTCCTGAACGGTCAGGTCGCCGATGAGGTTGAAGCTCTGGAAGATGAAGCCGACCTCACGGTTGCGGATTCTCGCGCGGTCCGCGGTGGTGAGCTGCGCCACGGGCTTGCCGTTCAACGTGTACTGCCCGCCGGTCGGCGCCTGCAGCAAACCGAGGATCGCCAGCAGAGTGGATTTACCGCAGCCGGAGGGACCGGCGATGGCGACATATTCACCCTGCTCGATGTCGAGATGGACGCCGTCGAGGGCATGGGTCTCGATCTCATCGGCGTAGAAGACTTTGGTGAGACCTTCGAGGTGGATCAGGGGCATCGTTTGTCTCCCTTTGGAGTGCTGAGTGCTGAGTGCTGAGTGCTGAGTTTCTCCGCCCGGGGTTCTCAGCACCCAGCACCCAGCACTCAGCACCGTCATTTCAAACGAATCCTCTCGTGCTCGCTCCACGCGGACATGTCGGAGAGGATCACACGATCCCCTTCCCTCAGACCGGACCGGATCTCGACGCTGCTGACGGACGTGCGGCCGATCGACACGCTGGTCTGCACGGCCTCGTCATTCGACACACGGAAGAGACCGATGGTCGCACCGTCGCTCCCCTGCACCGGACGCCCGGTGTAGAGGACGTTCTCGAGTCGCTCGAGCTCGATCACACCGTCGACGGTGAGATCGGGACGGGCGCCGCGCGGCAGCGGGCCGTCGAACCCGACGTCGACCCCGATGGTTCCGTTCTGGACGGCGGGATCGACGCGGGTCACACGTCCGACGACGGTGCCGTTGCGGGTGTCGATCGTGACCGGTTGCCCGGGCGCGACGTCGCGCGCCTGAGTCTCGGCGATGCGCAGCTCGGCCTTGAGGGGCGTCGGTTGCGCGACGCGCGCGAGGTTCGTTCCGGCGGCGACTCGCTGGCCAATCTCGATGGGGAGCTGCTGGAGCACGCCGTCGATGCCCGCCCGAACCTGCAACGCGCTCTTCTGCTGCTGCCGCAGGTCGTGCAGCGCGCGAAGCTGATCGACCCGCGAGCGCTGCATGAGCATGTCCGCCTCGGAGGCCTTGCGCGCGATCTCGAGACGCTGTTTCTCGATCGTGCTGCGGTTCTGGAGCTGTTCGGCGCGATTGCGGGAGCGCTTGCGCGTGAGCTCGGAGGTGAGTCCGTTGCGCGCGAGCTCGTCGTCGACGGCAGCCTGCGACTCGGCGTCGCTCCGTTGGGCCTCGATGTCCGCGGCGAGCGCCTGCTGCGAGAGGATTGCGCTCTGCAGCTCGATCGCTCTCCTGCGCAACTCGGCGACGGCGGATCCGAGCTGCAGCTCCGCGTCGCGCGCCGCCTGTTCGACCTCGGGGTTGCTCAACTCGAGCACGACGGTATCGGCCTTCACGACCGTGCCGGGCCGCACCAGAATGCTCTCGACGCGCGCCTCGGTGGCCGCGGGAATCCAGCGGACCAACTCCGGCACGAGGACGCCGGTGCCCCGGACCTGGCGCACGAACGAACCGCGGCGAACGGTGTCGATGAACAGACCGCTGCTCTCCACTTCGGGGGCCGCGGGCTCGAGCCGCGAGACGCCGAAAGTGGCGACGGCAACCGCCGCGGTGAGGACCGCGGCGACGATCAGCCGCTTGCGGCGGCGCGCGTTTGCGAGATCGGGTCGGTGGACGTCCATGGCAGCGATTGTCGCGCCTCCAGCGCAACGCCGGTGCCATGGAGTCCTGCGTTTCCTTTCAGAGGGTTACATCGTTCGTTGACACCGCTCTCGTGCGCGACTGGGATGGGAGTGTTCGGAAATGGGACTGTGGAGCTCATCCTGAGCCGGCACGGCCGGCTGCGCTGTTTGCTGCGGATAGGACCGATAGGACGAATAGGACGAATAGGACGGATAGGACGGATAGGTAGCTCGCTCCCGTCCTATCCGTCCTATCCGTCCCATTCGTCCTATCCGAAGCCACCAGCGCTGCCGGCCGTGCCGGCTCAGCCGGCCGCTTCATATGCCTTCTTCAGCCAGGCGACGAGCTCCTTGTCCACTTCGTCGGCCGAGGCGACGCGGACGCGGTGAGAGACCATCGCGTTGAAGCTCCCGGACGCTTCGAGCCGGCCCGCAGCGGGCATGCCTTTGAGGTTGATGCCGACGTCGAGACGCGTAGCGGTGCTGGGCTGGACGAGGGCGAACTGCTTCTTGCGGCGCAGGCTGACATAGGCCTTCTTCGGCGACACTTCGAGGTCGCCGCCGAACGCCTGGACCTCGTTCATCAGCTTGTCGTAGGCCGGGCGTAGCGCCGCTTTCGCTCCCGCGTACTGCTCCTCGATCAGATCGCCGGACTCCGCGTGGACGGCCGCGGACTGCAACATCGAGTGGGCGACGAGGTTCGCGTATCCGTGCGTGAGCCCGTTCTCCTTGAGGTGCTTCACGATCTCGCCGTGCTTCTGTGCGCCGCTCTTCTTCGCGACGGCGATCCACAGATCGAGCGTCTTGCCGGTCTTCTCTTCGAGGTTCCGGACCATGTTGGCGAATTCTTCATCGGCCTTGGCCATGTCCGTTGCTCCTTCGCCACTCTATACAACATGTCGCCGGAAACCTTTGGAGTGCGGGGGCAGCGCCTCCGCTTTTTGACCCCCCCCCGGGTTTGTAGGCGCGGCCCCCGCCCACCACAACACGGGCGCCAGGGGTGGGAGCAAACGCCGGGCCGGAAGACGTGGGCGGGGGGGTTGGAC
>CAZLGP010000106.1:0-1719 GCA_964558905.1 uncultured Thermoanaerobaculia bacterium
GCCGCCAACGTCGCCGCTGCACGTCTGCTGATCGCTTCCAGACGGCCTCTCCGCGCGCCTGCGCCCATCCCGGACCCGCGACTCTGTCCGCACTGCCGCAAGGGAACGATGCGCCGCATCGCCCAGGTCGATCCTCAATGCGACCGGATCTGGTTCGACACCTCATGATCGGGATGACCGTTTTCAGCCTCGCCCTTCCCGCATCGTCATCGTTGCCGGGCCGCGCTGTGCCTGCGCCACGAAAATCAGAGAACACGCGCAGAAATCACCCCCGCTTCCATCGGATCCTGACGCCTGCCAGCCTCACAATCCCTACCGACCGCCGCAATCCACGGGTGTCAAACCTCTCCGGAACTCTGCTTCCGACCACCACCCACCCGGCTCCAAACAATACTTTCCCCAAGAGGCCCGCGGCTTCGTCCAACTGAACTCATCACCGCATCTCCTTCACTCCCCCGAACACACACCCCGGCCTCGCTTCGCCTGCCGCGATGCGCTCGGGTTTCGGGTGGGGGGATGCGGTATAGAGTCCTATGAGTTAGCCGCCGGTCTCGCGCTGAAACTCTGCTAAGGCCTCCTTCGCTTCCGAGACGCCAAGCGCACTCGCTTTCTCCAGGTGGATCTTTGCCTGAACCGGATCAGCCATCACCGCGTCCAAGAAGAATCCGAGAGAGGCGTGCCCATCTCCGTAGTTGGGATCGATCTCGATGGCACGACGATATGCAGCTTCGGCGTCCGCCAACTCGAACTCGCTCGTGTCTTCAAGCAGTTGAATCAGATCTCCGACCATCGCGTACGCGATCGGGGATCCGGTGTCCTCCGCCAGCGCGATGAGATGCTTCACTTCCTCGCTTAGCGCGTACCCGCGTGCAGCCACTGCTTCCGAGATTTCCTGAGCTGGATTCGGCATGACTGTCGGCGGCTAACGGCTCCAGCTCACCAGCGTGGACCCGCACGCCGAGGAGTATAGCTCTTGCGACTGTCGTGGCGCGGGTCCACGTCCGGTGGAGCGCAGAGTTGGACGGTCGGTCCAGCATTGGCTAATGGGCCGGGCTGACCAGAAACCGAGACGGATAGAGTTACGGGAGATCGCCGTACCCTGGATAGCACCACGTGCACGAACGGCGATCGGATCCATGCCTACAGCGATTCGAGTCGTTCTCTCTGATTGAGCGACAAGCGTGGCATCGACCTGCCTTCAGCAGTGAAGCAAGGACGCTCACCCCGCAGTCGTCGCACGTCGCATAGGCTCCACGCCACGCGTTAGCTGTGGTGTCATCGTGCACGAGCGAAAGGTCATTCTCGATGCACCCGGCCCGATGGGTAATCGACGTCAACGCGCCGCAGGACTTGCATTTGTAATATCCCATAGATGACGGCTCCGAGGGTGACCAGCATACTCGCGATTGCACGCGCCGATGTACCCGAGCGCGCGGAAGGTGCGGGATAGATGGCGCGCTCGCGAACTCGCCCGCGGCTCGGCCGTCCAACGGCCTGCGGTTCACCGGCGCGGACCGCGCGCGATGACGTGGCTCTCGGAGCACAGTAAAGCAGCGGTTCGCGTCCGGTGCAACCGCTGAGTTGGACGAAGCCGCTGAGGCGGCGCGCTCCGCGTCCTTCATGGTTTCCGAGCAAGGCACATGAGTCGGTGACTGCTCGCCTCTGAGCTCTCGTTGGGAGTCCACTGATCGGATCTCATTGAAAAGGAGATCGATCATG
>CAZLGP010000107.1:0-19768 GCA_964558905.1 uncultured Thermoanaerobaculia bacterium
CTTCGCTCAGAGTTGAAGAAGAACGAAAATGCTCGAAATCAAGAACCTCCGCGCCGGGATCGACGGAAAAGAGATCCTCAAAGGTCTGACGCTCACGATCAATCCCGGCGAAGTCCACGCGATCATGGGGCCGAACGGCTCCGGGAAATCGACCCTCGCCAACGTGCTGGCCGGACGGCCGCGCTACGTCGCGACGAGTGGTGAAGTGCTGTACGAGGGGAAGAACCTCCTCGACATGGCGACGGAGGAGCGCGCCCGCGAAGGGGTGTTCCTGGCGATGCAGTATCCCGTCGAGATCCCCGGCGTGAACAACATCTACTTCCTCAAGGCCGCCCTGAACGCGGTGAGGAAGCACCGCGGCGAGGAAGAGCTCGACGCGATCGAGTTCCTGCAGCTCGCGCGCGAGAAGATGAAGGTCGTCGAGCTCGACGAGAAGTTCATGAACCGCGGCGTCAACGAGGGGTTCTCGGGCGGGGAGAAGAAGCGCAACGAGATCTTCCAGATGGCCGTGCTCGACCCGAAGCTGGCCATCCTCGACGAGACCGACTCCGGCCTCGACATCGACGCGCTGCGCATCGTGGCCGAGGGCGTCAACGCACTGCGCAGCGAAAAGCACGCGGTGCTCGTCATCACGCACTACCAGCGCCTGTTGCGCTACCTGATCCCCGACTTCGTGCACGTCCTGGCGGACGGCCGCATCGTCAAGTCCGGCGGCAAGGAGCTCGCGGAAGAGCTCGAACAGAAGGGCTACGACTGGATCGACCCGGAGGTCTCGACGCCTCAGCAGGCCGCGGGATCGACGGCTGCGGAGGTCGTGTGACGGTCGTCTCTGACCTCCGTTCCGAGGCGGCCGAGCGTTTCGAGAAGCTCGGCTGGCCGACGACCCGTATCGAAGAGTGGCGCTACACGAGTCTCGCGCCGCTGCAGAAGATCGCATGGCGTGCCGATCGCGCGCCGCAATCCATCGAGTCACCGGCGTCGCTCGCCAGCCACGCGGTCATGGAGCTCGTCTTCGTGAACGGTCACCTCGTCGGCGGCGAGAACCTCTATCGCGGCGACGGTTACGTGCACCTTGCCGACTGGGAGCACAACGCGCTGGTCGCGCTCAACACCGCCAACCAGCAGGACGGCGCGCACATCGCCATCCCGGATGGCACCGTCATCGAGGGCTTCATCCATCTGCTCTTCGTGGGTCGTGGCGACGGGATCTGGTCGCACCCGCGCAATACGATCTTCGTCGGCCGGAACGCCCAGGTCACGATCGTCGAGACCTACGTCGGCTCCGGCGCGTATTTCACCAACACGGTCACCGAGATCGTCGCCGACGAGAACGCCGTGGTCGATCACTACAAGCTCGAGTGCGAGTCTCGCCAGGCCTTCCACATCGGCAGTATCTTCATCCGCCAGGAGCGCGGGGCGAATGTCATCTCGCGCAGCATTGCCATCGGCGGTGCGCTCGCGCGCACCGAGACGCACGTGGCGCTCGCCGGCGAAGGTGCGTCCATCGCGCTCGACGGACTGTTCGTCGGCACGGATGCGCAGCATCTCGACAACCGCACGGTCATCGACCACCTCGAGCCGCACTGCGAGAGCTTCGAGCTGTACAAAGGCATCCTCGACCAGCACGCTCGCGGCATCTTCGACGGAAAGATCATCGTCCGTCCCGATGCGCAGAAGACCGTCTCCCGCCAGGTGAACAGGAATCTTCTCCTCAGCGAGACCGCGATCGTCGATTCGAAGCCGACCCTCGAGATCCATAACGACGACGTGAAGTGCAACCATGGCTCGACGATCGGCCAGCTCGAGGCCGAGCATCTCTTCTACCTCCGCTCGCGGGGCATCAGCGAGGACGAGGCCCGCAACCTCCTCGTCTACGCGTTCGCCAGCGAGCTCGTGGACCGCATGAAGATCGAGCCCGTGCGCGAGCAACTCCGCCGCGCGCTCTTCCAGTCGCTCCCGCAACGTCTGCCGGAGCGGAGAGGAGAATTACGATGAACCCGACTGTTCTAACGAACGATGAACGCGGAACGATGAACGTTGAACACGAGGGCGATGGTCGTTCATCGCTCATCGTTCATCGTTCATCGTTCGATGTGGAACGTATCCGAGAGGACTTTCCCATCCTGCACAAGCAGGCCAACGGCAAGACCCTCGTCTACCTCGACAACGCCGCCACGACCCAGAAACCGCAGGCGGTGATCGACCGGATCGTCCGCTATTACTCGCAGGAGAACTCCAACGTCCATCGGGGCGTCCACTACCTCTCCGAGATCGCCACGATCGAGTTCGAGAATGCCCGTGGTGTCGTGCAGCGGTTCATCAACGCGCGCGACATCAAGGAGATCGTCTTCACCCGCGGCACGACCGAGTCGATCAACCTGATCGCCCAGTCGTGGGGCCGCACGAACATTGGTGAAGGCGATGAGATCGTGATCACCGCGATCGAGCATCACTCGAACATCGTTCCGTGGCAGATGCTCTGCGCGGCGAATGGCGCGACGCTGCGGGTGGCCCCGGTGAATGACGCCGGCGAGGTCGAGATCGACGCTCTGGAGCGGATGCTGAACCCCCGGGTGAAGCTCGTTGCCGTCAACCACGCCTCGAACGCCCTCGGCACGATCAATCCCGTGAGGCGCATCGTCGCCTCGGCGCACGCGAACGGCTCGCTCGTTCTCGTCGACGGCGCGCAGGGCGTTCCGCACATGCGCGTGGACGTCCAGGACCTCGGCGCCGACTTCTACGCCTTTTCCGGCCACAAGGTCTACGGCCCCACCGGCGTCGGTGTGCTGTACGGCCGGCAGGCGCTCCTCGAGGCCATGCCGCCCTGGCAAGGCGGCGGGGACATGATCCTTTCGGTCTCGTACGAGAAGACCACCTACAACGCGCTCCCCTACAAGTTCGAGGCCGGCACTCCGAACATCGAGGGCGTGATCGCCCTGGCCACGGCGCTCGAGTACGTCGATGCCGTCGGTCTCGACGCGATTGCCGCCCACGAGCACGAGTTACTGCTTTACGCGACGAAGCGACTGCTCGAGATCGACGGCCTCCGCATCATCGGTACGGCCGCGGAAAAAGCCGCCGTGATCTCGTTCGTTCTGGATGGCGTCCATCCCCACGACATCGGCACGATCCTCGACCAGGAGGGCGTCGCCGTCCGAACCGGACACCATTGCGCGCAACCTCTGATGATGCGGTTCAAGGTGCCGGCCACCGGCCGCGCGTCTTTCGGGCTCTACAACACCCGCGAGGAGGCGGACGCGCTCGTCGCCGCGCTGCACAAGGTCATCGAGGTCTTCCGGTAGCATACCGAGTGCTGAGTGCTGAGTGCTGAACGTCGAGGGCGGGCGGGACTCAGCACCCAGCACTCAGCACCCCCCGAGAGCCAGTCCACGATAGAGTTGATCCAAATGTCCGATCTACGCGAGCTCTACCAGCAGGTCATCCTCGACCACAACAAGAACCCGCGCAACTTCCGCGAGATGGACGACGCCACCGCTCGCGTCGACGGCTACAACCCGCTCTGCGGCGACCACTACACCATCTTCGTGAAGACCGACGGCGACACGATCGCCGAGGTGAGCTTTACCGGCAGTGGCTGCGCGATCTCGAAAGCGTCGGCGTCGGTGATGAGCTCGACGCTCAAGGGGAAGTCGAAAGAGGAAGCGGAGCGCCTGTTCGAGACGTTTCATCGTCTGGTCACCGGTGATGCGAGCGGTCTCAGTGCTTCCGAGCTCGGCCGTCTGGCCGCGTTTTCCGGCGTGAGCGAGTTCCCGGCCCGCGTCAAATGCGCAACGTTGGCGTGGCACACGCTTCGAAGTGCACTCGAGGGCGGAGGGGACAAGGTGACGACGGAGTGAGCGAGAGAAAACCATGAGAGAAGAAATCACCTTCAGCCGCAACGCCGAAGCGATCATGATCCCCAGCGGGGAAAGGGTCCTCGTTCCAAAGGGTGCCCAGGCGACGATCACCCAGTCCCTCGGCGGCACGTACACACTGATCACCGACCGTGGCCTCATGGTTCGCGTCTCAGGCATCGAAGTCGAGGCCCTCGGGAAGACCCCACAGGAAGCCGCCGACATCCAGCCGGAAGAGCTCACTCCCGAGAAGCTCGAAGAGATGGTGTGGGACGCCCTCAAGACCTGCTACGACCCCGAGATCCCGGTCAACATCGTCGACCTTGGACTCGTGTATCTCTGCGAGCTCGAGGACATCGAGGACGGCGGCAAGAACGTCAAGATCAAGATGACCCTCACCGCGCCCGGTTGTGGCATGGGGCCCGTGCTCGCCAGCGACGTGAAGATGAAGGTCGAGAACATCCCGGGCGTGAGGAACGCCGAAGTCGAGGTCGTATTCGATCCTGTCTGGGATCGGAGCATGATGTCCGAGGCGGCACGCCTGCAACTCGGCATGATGTGGTAATCCGTTACAATTCGCCGTCCCATCCCGTTTCGAATGGAGAATGCGATGGCGTTTTGCGCCTGGTGCGGCAACCATGTCACGGAAGTCTCCTACGCCGCGTGTCCACGCTGCGGTAATCCCACCAACGGCTCCCAGCGCGTCGCCGGTCCGGACGGCGGAAAGACCGCGGGCATCATCATCGGCATCATCGTTGGCGGCCTGGTGCTCGTGGCGATCGTCGGAATCCTGGCAGCGATCGCCATTCCAAACTTCCTCACCGCGCAGCAGCGCTCACGGCAGAAGCGGTCGGCCGCGGACATCAGAACGATTGCCACCGCGGTGGAAGCCTACGCGACGGACAACAACGTGTACCCCGAGGCGACATACGTAGCGGAACTGTCGGCAACGCTCTCACCAACCTACATCCAGCAGGTTCCGACCGTCGACGGATGGGGAACGGCGTACCGCTACGAATGCTGGCCACGCGGGGGGTGCCGCAACTACGCGCTCGTCAGCGCCGGTGCGGACAAAGAGTTCGAGCATGAGTCGGCGGAGGGGTACACGGACGGCACGCAGACGCGCGCTTTCGACAGCGACATCGTGTTCATGGACGGCCGGTTCGTGCAGTATCCGGAAGGAGTGCAGCAGTAATGTACTGCACGAGTTGCGGAGTCCCCCGCGCCGACAACGCCACCGTCTGCACGAACTGCGGCGAGCGCATCCGTCGCTTCCCGCCGCGCCCGCAGATCAACAATTACCTCATTCAGGCCGTGCTGACCGCGTTCTGCTGCTGTCTTCCGCTCGGCGTCGTCGCGATCATCTATGCTGCGCAGGTGAACTCGAAGCTCGCCGCCGGGGACATCGCAGGTGCTCAGGCGGCATCCAAGAACGCGAAGATGTGGTCGTGGATCGCGCTCGGTGCCGGTGCTCTCGTCTCGCTCGCATATGCGGGATTCGTGGTCTTCTCCATGGCCGCGTCGACATAAGGAGGAATGGTGAACTGTCCGAATTGCGGTACGTCCAACCTCGATGATGCAGCCGTCTGCGGCAACTGTGGCCGCTCCCTGAGGGGCGGAGCACCGCCGTCGTATGCGGTGCCCCCGCCGCCGCCGTCGAGCTTCGGTGCCTCGCCCTCGGCCGCAGCGGGCGCGCCGATCCCAAACTACCTCTGGCAGTCGATCGTGGTCACGCTCTGCTGCTGTCTCCCGCTCGGCATCGTTTCCATCATCTTCGCCGCGCAGGTCAACACCAAGCTCGCGCAGGGCGACATTGCCGGCGCGCAGGACGCCTCGCAGAAGGCGAAGATGTTCGCGCTCATCGGGTTTGGCGTGGGCCTCGTCGTGATCATCCTCTCGATGATCTTCAACAGCGCGGTGGTCATGCAGGCGATTCGTGAAGCTCAGGCGAATCCTTAGTCTTGCGGTCGTGGCGGCCGCCGGCGCGTGGGTTTTGTACAACTTCGCGCCGACGGCGTACCGCTTCTATCCCCCGTGCATGTTCCGCGTGCTGACGGGACTCGACTGTCCCGGCTGCGGCACGACACGGGCGCTGCACCACCTGTTGCACGGTCGCATCGGAGAGGCGTTCCAGCTGAATCCGATGCTGTTCGTGCTGATGGCCGTTGCGCTCTTCGCGCTGCCGAGCTTCCTGCGCGGACGCCAGCCGCGCTTCCTCATGCAGCCCTGGTTCGCCTGGGCGGCGTTCGCGGTGCTGACAGGCTACTGGATCGTCCGCAACACGCCGCTGTACCCGTTCTAGGCTAGCCCTGGGCTACTGCCGACTCCGCGCGGAGATGAACTGTCCTCCTGAGCTGCGTAGACAGCGAAGGACCCCCTGCGATTGGGGACGGTCGCGCAAATCGGAGTCCTTCGCTGTCTACGCAGCTCGGGATGACACCTGTTTCTGCCGTGCAAGGCCCGGCTTCTTCGTGCAGACAACATCAGGGCGCAGGATCGGCGGGCCTTACTGCGCCCTCTCCCCTGCGCCCTACGCCCTGAATCACTTGTGGTCGTTGAAGAACGTCCACTCGCCGACCGGGTGTCCCTGCTGGAGCTGCTGCGCCTGCAGGTATCCGTCGATCGCGCCGAGGACGGCCACGATTCCCGACGGGATGCCGCACAACACCCAGCCGACGACCCAGACGACGATCGCCACGATCCCCTTGGTCTTCTGACCCATGATGATGTAGCCGACGCCGCCGGCCACGATCAGGTTCAGGATCATGACCAGGATCGGATCTTTCGGAGGAGTGGTCGGATAGATGAGCCCGCCGCCGCCCGGACCGACCGGGCTGGCCGGAGGAGGAGGCGGTGGAGGAGTGAACGAACCACCAGGAGTCTGATCAGACATGAATTCTCCTTAAAGCGTTTTCTCGGCGAAGTCGGTGACGACCGGGATGCGGGGACGCTTTCCGCCGACCGCCTGGATGATGCAGTAAATGTGCAGGACGAGGATGCCGATCCAGACGATGCACTGGATCATGCCGACACCACAGCCGAGCATGTTCGACGGCAACACCCACGAGGTGATCATGAACACGACCCACACCAGGACACTGAGGATCAACAGCCCGACGCCGTTCTTGGCGTGCCAGTGGATCTCGGGATCATCCTTCTTCGTCAGGTAGGGGATGAGGGCCAGCAGACCCAGGTACGAGAGCACGACCATCAGCGTTCGGTCCGAGCTCGGGCTGGTCCCGCCCGGTGGCGGAGGAGGAGGAGGCGTGTACGACCCGCCTCCCGGCGGCGGAGGAGTCGCAGGGGGGACGGTGGGCGGAGGAATCTCGCTCATTTCTTCTCCTTGCTGGTTGTTACGATGCCTGGATTCTAATCGCTTTTGAAGCGCATGAGGCGGCGTTCCGCCGCCAGAAGAGATATCACCGACAAAAGAATGGACAGCGTGAGCGCAATCACGATCGGAATCGTTGCGGACAGCGCGCCATGCTCCACGCCGGCCACGCGAAGGACGTACCTCATCATCGGACGCGCCATCAGGACCATCACCGTGGCCACGTACGTCAGCGATACGGCCATGTAGCCGAAACCTCCGAGCGACAGCCCGACCTGCAAAGGGTTCTCGGCGTTGAAGTTCGGCGCGAGCGCCCCCAGAGCGACGCCCAGGCTCACCAGGGTGACGGCGAGCAGCAGAGCCCCTGCCAGAGTGAACGTCCAGACGACGGCGTTCGCATCGAGAATGAAGTTCGCGACCACGGTGAGCAGCACCGAAAGGAGGGTGAGCGGCGCGGCGTACACCGCCACCTTCACGATCAGGAAATCGCGATACGAGATCGGCGCGCTCTGGATGATCCAGAACGCCTTCCCTTCCGCGGACACCGACGGATACGCGAAGCGCAGACAGATCGCCGCGATGACGAACCCCGACATCCCGAGGTTCGCGTAGGCGACGAGCGTCGCCCGCGCGTCGCCGCCGAGGGGAAGCATGCGGATGTTGTACAGGTAGATGAACAGCAGTGCGCCCATGAGAAAGAGCTGCGACCACTGCGCCACGTCGCGCCCGATGGTGCGCACTTCCTTGCCGATCATCGCCCGCAGCGGCGGGTCCGCGCGGGCGAAGAGCCGGTCGAGAATCCGCGTGGCCGACGACGCCCCGATCGCCGTCGGGGCCATGCTCTCCCGCGCCCTCACGAATGCGCGGAAGTACCACGCCCGCGCAAGCAGCACGAATCCCGCAAAAGCGATCAGGGCCGTGAGGGCGATGCGCGGCGCCAGCCAGGGCATGCCGCTCTTCGTCATCAACTCGGCGAGCGCGGTGCTCGGATACACACTCATCGAGGGAAGCTCGATCGCCCGCAGTACCTCGGCGACGTCGACGGTCGAGAGCTCCGCGAAGAAGCGCTCCGGCCGGCTCATGCGGAAGGCGATGACCACCAGCGTCAGAACGAGCGCGGCGATCGAGGCGACGATCTGATAGACGCGCCGTACCGGAAACCACCGCACCAGCAGCAGGATCACCACTGAGGCCAGCGTGACCGGGATCGTCAGCAGCAGCACGAGGTTCGCGAGCACGACCACGTAGAACGAGAGCGGTTTGTCGTACTGCCGCCCGAACGCGACCACCAGCGGGACGAGGAAGACAAATATTACCGTCGCACTCTGCATCAGCGTCTTGAGCCAGCGCGCCAGCGCGATCCGCAGCTTCGTCCGCGGTGCGGCGTGGTAGATGTCGAGGTCGAGATCGGTGAAGAACGACGCGATCGCCGCCGCCATCGAGGACGAGAAGAGGGTCACGCTCGCGACGAGGAACACCAGCCCAAGCAGATTGCGCAGCAGGCCGAGGGCAAAGATCGGCGTCTCCGACTCGACCCCCGCGATGGCCCGGAAGAGGCGCGCGAAAAGGACGTAGTCTCCGACCAGGAACAGCGCGATGACGACGACCACGATCGCCGTCCGGACGATGGTCTCGGCGTTGAAGGGACGAAGCCGCGAAGCGGCGATGCGCAGAGGCCACATGGCGATCGGTTGGCGGTTGGCAGTTGGCGGTAGAACGTGCGGCGGCTTCACCGCCAACTGTCAACCGCCAACCAGCTCTATGTCAACGGCTCGACCTCGTCGAGCCAGCGCATCGTCGACTCGGCCCGTGCTTTCCGGGCCTGCGAGCGCTCGATGCCGAGGGTGAGGATGCGCTCGATCAGGCGGGCGTATTTCAGCTCCGTCGCCTCCCACAGCTTGGGGTACATGGAGATGTTCGTGAAGCCGGGGATGGTGTTGATCTCGTTGAGGTAGAGGCGGTTCGTGCCGCGCTCGAGAAAGAAGTCGACACGCGCGAATCCGGACGCGCCGACGGCTTTGAAGGCGGCGATCGCCAGTCGCCGGATCTCCGCCGTTTTGTCGCTGGTCAGCTTCGCCGGGATGACCAGCGAGGACTTGCTCTCGACGTATTTGTCCGTGTAGTCGTAGAACTCCCGGCCGACGACGATCTCGCCGGGCACGGACGCCTCCGGCGACTCGTTGCCGAGGACGGAGACCTCGATCTCGCGCGCATCGACGCCGCGCTCGACGAGCACCTTCTCGTCGAAGCGGAAGGCGTGGTCCATCGCCTTCCCCAGGTCGCCGTCATTCTTCACTTTCATCACTCCGACGGACGAGCCGGCGTTCGCGGGCTTCACGAAGTATGGCAAGCGCAGCGCGTTCGTCACCGCCCGGACGACGCGCTCCCGCTCGGTGCGCCATTCGTGCTCGAGCACCGGCACGAGCTCCACCGTCGGCAGTTTCGCGGCGGCGAACGCCTGCTTCATGTGCACCTTGTCCATCGCGACGGCAGACGCGGCGACGCCGCTGCCGGAGTACGGAAGCCCGAGCGTCTCGAAGTAGCCCTGCAGAGCGCCGTCCTCGCCGCCGGTGCCGTGGATGAGGGGGAGGATGACGTCGATAACGACGGTCCGGGACCAGGTCTCGAACGAGAAATCCGCGTCTCCGGTCGCGCTGCTCTCCTCGCCCGCGAGGATGCGCGCGCTCCGTTCCGGCGCGACGAACTTCCCGTCACGCGCGACGCACAACGGCGTCATGGCAATGCGCTCCGACGGCGCCGCCTTGGCCACCGAGCGAGCCGAGAGAATCGAGACTTCGTGTTCCGGTGACCTGCCGCCAAAGAGAAGAATCACGTTGAGCATAGTTGGTGCTGAGTGCTGCGTGCTGCGTGCTGCGTGCTGAGTGCTGGGTTCTGAGTGCTGGGTTCTGAGTGCTGAAGGGCGGGCGTGACTCAGCACCCAGCACTCAGCACTCAGCACTTCACTTTCTACCGTCCCATCGGGATACTCCCGAGCAGATACTTCAGATCCTCGTCCCTCCACCGCAGTCCGCCGCCGAAGGTGAACGCGGTGTCGTTGAGCGCGTTGTCGATTCCGCTCGTGACGAAGAGGCGCGGCGTGCGAGGCTTCTCCTTGCGGACCGTATATTCGCCGTAAAGGCGGAGGTGCGGGTTGTCGTCGCGACGCTGGCCGAAGTCGAACGCTTCGCCGGTGACGACGAGGCGGTCGTTGTGGCGGTAGTCGGCGCCGACGCCGCCGGTGTTGTCGAACAGTCCGACCCTCACCGCGAGAGTCGGGTCGAGCTGCCATCCGACCTGGCCGGAGATGAGGAAGTCGCGCTCGTAGCGGCTCGACTCGGTGACGATCGTCTCGGTCTGGCCGGTCGCGGGGTTCGTCCGTGTCTCCACGTTGACCTTGTCGCGGCGCTTGCCGCGGGGGTCGTCGCTCAGCTCGATGTTGTAAAAGCGGTTGAGGTCGGGGTTGGGGATCAGCTTGAGACCGACCGAGCTGCGCGAGCTGCCGTGACCGAAGCGCTCGGTCTCCACGCCTTCGATGTCCTGCCGAGAGAGTCCGGCGTAGTAGTCGGCACGGATGCCGAGGTCCATCTGAATGCGGCTCACTCGGCCCAGCGTCTCCTGCAACGACTTCACCCCACCCTCGACGGACGACAGTGCGCCGGTGAGACGCTCGTGGGCCTCGTCGCTGTAAAACAGCTTGCCCATCGTGCCTTCGCCGCTCTTCACCTGCCCGGTGATGTTGTTCAGGTTGTCGGCGGTCGTGCGAAGGTCCGCGGAGAGGCCGCGCAGGTTCTGCACGACCACGCGCACGTCCTCACGGTTCTCGCCGACCGTGCCACCCATCTGCTGCGCGACGCGGTCGATCGAGTCGGCAAGCCGCGGGATCTCGTTGCGGAGATGCTCGGTGATGACGCGGGTGTTCGACAGCGTGGCATCGACGTTCGCCCGGTTCGCCGCGATCAGCGCGCGCGTCTCGGCGGTGATGGCCTGGACGTTGGCGACGATCTCCTCGAGGCGCTGCTGTCCGGCCGGACCACCGGCGACGGCGCGCATCGACTCGGTGATCGCTTTCACGTCGTCGGCGATGGCCTTGACCTGATCAGTGACGTCGTCGAAGCTCGCCGGCTGCATGCCCGGTAGCGTGGCCTCGCCGTCCGAGAGCAGGGGCGCCTGCGGCGTGCCGGGATCGAGCTCGATGTACTTCTCGCCGAGGAGCCCGAGGTTCGCGACCTTGGCCTGGGCGTTGGTGTGCAGGGGCACGTCGTCATCGACCACCATCGTCACCAGTGCGCGGCCGTTGGGGAGGACTTTGATGTCGGTGACGTGTCCCTTGCGGACGCCGGCGATCCGCACGGCGGATTCGTCGTCGAGGCCGGCCACGTCGTCGAAGACCGCCTTGACGACCCGCGTCGTCCGCGAGCGGCTCAGGCTGATGTCCTCGATGCGGAGGACGAAGTATCCGAGTACGGCCAGGGCGATCAGCATCACGATGCCGACTTTTGCTGCAGACGTCATGGTTGAGACTCCATATGGTTGGCGGTTGCCGGTTGGCGGTTGGCAGGGAGCGCGCTCTCGCGTCGTTTCCTCCGCCAACCGTCAACCGCTAACCGCCAACGTTATCCCGAGCGGGTCGATGCCCGCTCTCTTGAGCATCAGGTAAAGCGTAGCAAGCGGCAGTCCGACGACGTTCGTGTAGCTGCCGTGGATCGAATCGATGAACATCGCGCCGATTCCCTGTACGGCATACGCACCCGCTTTGTCCAGCGGTTCGCCGGTAGCGACGTACCACTCGATCTCCCGCGGCGACAGCGGCAGCATCCGCACCTCGGACTCGGCCACGCGTGTGTCGTGATGATCGCGCTCGAGATTCTGCAGCGTCACGCCGGTATAAACCACGTGAGTCTTGCCGGCGATGCTGCCCAGCATGCGCGCGGCGTCGGCGGCATCGACCGGCTTCTCGAGCAGCTCATCCCCGAGCAGGACGGTCGTGTCGGCAGCGATGACCCAGCGCGAAGGGTGCTCGGTCGCGAGCGCGTGCGCTTTGTCGCGCGAGAGCCGTGCAACGTACTCCTCCGGCGCCTCCCCCTCCTGATGCACCTCGGGGACACGACTCGGCCTGACCTCGAAATCGAGTCCGATCGATGCCAGCAGCTCGCGCCGTCGCGGCGATGCCGAGGCCAAAATGAACTTCACGCGGCGAAGTCTATAGGAACCAGTGCTGGGTGCTGGGTGCTGAGTGCTGAGTGCTGAGTGCTGAGTCCCGCCCACCCCTTCAGCACTCAGCACTACGTCACACGCATGACATGCAGAATCACGACGACGCGCGCCTCCGCCGACGATCTCATAGACGATGAGATGGTGGCGAGTGCTGAGTCCCGCCGCCCACTCAGCACTCAGCACTCAGCACTACGTCGTGCGCATGACATGCAGAATCACGATGACCCTCGCCTCCGCCACGATCCTGTAGACGATCCGCAGCTCCTCGGTCCGATAGCTCCACAGGCCCTTGAGGGGCTCGAAGAGCGGGGCGCCGGCGATCGGGTCGAGATTGATGCGCGCGAGCGAGGACAGCCCCCGGCGGCGAGCCACTCCGGCGAGCTCGCCGAGTCCCGCACGCGCGATGTCCGAGAGCACGATGCGCGTGAGGGAGTCTTCGAGTCGCCGAGTCTTCGGGTCGTCTGGAGATTTCTCGCGAGACGCAGACGTTTCGTCTTCTCGACGACTCGACGGCTCGACGACGCGACGACTCTCCTCGTCCGCCTCCACGATCTTCGCGAACAGCAGGGAATCGTTCGCGATCTCGATCGTCTCGCGCAGGGCCGTGTACTCGTCGTGCGAGACCAGCATGGCCACCGGACGGCCGTTGCGCTCGAACACCGTCCGGGTGCCCATCGCCTCACACTCGCGGATGAGGTCGCGGGCATCGTCGGACAGATCGAGGACGTCGAGATGTTTCACGAGAGGGCGGTCTTCAGATATTCGCGGAACTCGCGGCCGAGCTGCGGGTGGCGCAGCGCGTAGTCCACCGTCGCCTTCAGATACCCGAGCTTCTCGCCCGCATCGTAGCGGCGGCCGCTGAACACATAGCCGTAGAAGTCGCCCGTGCGGACGAGCTCGCGCAGCGCGTCGGTCAGCTGGATCTCGCCTCCGGCGCCGCGCTCCGTGTTCTCGAGCAGCGGGAAGATGTCCGGAGGGAGGATGTACCGGCCGATGATCGCGTATTGCGACGGCGGCTTCACTTTCGGCTTCTCGACCATTTCGGTGATCCTGAACCGGCGCTCGCCGACGAGCTCCCCCGCGACGATGCCGTAGCGAGAGGTCTCCTCGCGCGTCACCTCCATGAGGGCGACCACGGGACGTTCGGTCTCCTCGAACACGTGGCGCATCTGCAGCAGGCACGGCTCGTCGGCGAGGATGACGTCGTCCGGCAAGACGACCGCGAAGGGCTGCTCTCCGACCGCGTCCTTCGCGGTCAGAACCGCATGGCCCAGGCCGAGGGCTTCCTTCTGACGGACGGAGATGAGGTCGACCATCCGGCTGACGTTGTCGACCTCCGCGAGAAGTTCGCTCTTCCCCCGCTCCTGCAGCGAGCGCTCGAGCTCCGCGGTGCGGTCGAAGTGATCGAGGATCGAGTCCTTCCCCTTCGAGGTGACGATGATCAGTTTGTCGAGACCGGAGTCGCGCGCCTCCTCGATTCCGTACTGCAGGATGGGCTTGTCGACGAGCGGCAGCATCTCCTTCGGGATGACTTTCGTGGCCGGGAAAAAGCGGGTTCCGAATCCCGCGCAGGGGAAAACGCACGTGCGGAGGGTGTTCATGGGGGGCGAAGGATAGCAGTTGGTTGGCGGTTGGCGGTTGGCGGTTGCGGTTGCCGGTTGGCGGGATGACGGTTGGCGGTTGCCGGTTGCGGTTGCCGGTTGACGGAGTGGGCGGGTCCCCGCCGGCGGGTCCCTCCCCATGCCGCGACGCGGGCCGGCTTCAGGGTCTGTTGCCCAAAACGCCCGCGTAGCGGGCATGAGGAAATAGCCCCCGGCTTCAGTCGGGGGACATGCGCATCGTGTCCAATCCAGCCCGCGTAGCGGGCGACAGGACGACCTCTGTCGCCCGCTACGCGGCTGACCCGGACACCGCGCCGCACCCCGGCTGAAGCCGGGGGCGATTGCCTTTTGCCCGCTACGCGGGCTCCGAATCTCGTGCTGCGTGCGAATGTCCAACTCCAGGGCCGGTCCCCGTCCCCCGCCAACCGCCAACCAATTTCATGGCGGCTCGTTTGCTTAGCCCGCTGTGGTACAACTGACGACCAACGGCCAACGATGCGTAAACTCCTGATTCTCTTCGCGATCCTTCTCATCACGTTCCCCGCCGCGGCGCAGTGGCGCCGGGGCGCTCTGCACGGCGCGGACGTCCGCGCGTTGATCGCCGATGCCGCCGAGCCCGACACGCTCTATCTCGGCACAAGTGGCGGCGAAGTCTACGTCTCCCGCGACGGCGCGAAGTCCTGGACCTCTCCGCGCAACGGCATCCCCTTCCCCGGCTATGTCGTCGACAACCTCGTGCTCGACGCGAAGGGACGCCTCTGGGTTGCGGCGTGGGGTCTGTGGGGCGGCGGCGCGATCGCCGTGTCGTCCGACGGCGGCAAGACCTGGACGCGCCGCGACGCCGGTCTAGAGGACTTCTCGGTCCGCGCCATCGCCGTCGATCCGAACGATCCGAGCTTCGTCATCGCGGGCGGCCTCACGGGCGTCCACCGCAGTACCGACGCGGGCAAGACGTGGGAGAAGATCTCCGACCAGATCAACGTCGAGTCGCTGGCCATCGACCCGCGCACGAACGAGCGCATCTACGTCGGCACCTGGCGCCAGGGCTGGCGAACGGACGACGGCGGCAAAAGCTGGAAGCACATCGCAAACGGGATGGTGCTCGACACCGACATGTTCTCGATCTACATCGATCCCGCGAACGCGGACAACGTGTGGGTCGCGACGTGCGGCTGGGTTTACAACTCGAAGAACACAGGCGATCTCTGGACGCGCTTCAAAGACGGCTTCGACAACCGCCGCATCCACGACGTGAAAATCGATCCGAATGATCCGAAGGTGATCTACGCCGGCTCCGTTGCCGGCCTCTATCGCTCGACGGACGGCGGGAAGAAGTTCGGGGTGATCTCCGACACCGGTCTGGTGATCAACTCCATCGTGCTTCATCCAAAGCGCCCCGACCGGATCATTCTCGGCATCGAAGGCGATGGCGTGTATCTCTCGGAGGACCGCGGCCAGACGTTCTCGCGCACATCCGAAGGCCTCCACAACGTGCGCATCACGACGATTGCATCCGATCCTTTCCAGCGCGATCGCATTTACGCCGCGGTGGCTTTCGGCGGGGCGGCGTCGGGGATCTATCGCTCGAATGACGCCGGTAAGACGTGGGAGCGCGCGAGCAAGACGCCGCTGCCGGAAGTGCTGTCGATAACGATCGCATCGGAGGCCGACGCCGAGGTGAAGTTCCTCGCCGGCACGGAGAAGGGATTCTTCCGGAGCAACGACGGTGAGCAGTGGACACAGGCCGAGCCGTCGGGCTTCCCGATTCGCGTCGGCAAGATCGTCCGCTTCAACCGCGTCCGCTCGTTCGCCGCGACCGCGGAGGGCGTGTTCACGACGAGGGACGGCGGTATGAATTGGTACCGCCTCGGCGGCGCCACGAATCGCGCCGTCGACATCTCCATCGGAACGCTGTCCGGCAAAAAAGCTCTGTATGCGCTCACGGCCGCGGGCGTCGAGGTGTTCGACGGCGCGGCCTGGTCAGTCGTCGCCGACGCACCGACGAAAGGTCACTCCATTGCCATCCGCACGATCGACGGCGTCGACCACGTGTTCATCGCAGGCTCGCAGGGAGTGAAGGCCGGCACAATCGGAGCGGAGCGCAAGTGGCGTCCGGCCAGCGCGCCGGATGCGCAGTACGCGTCAGTACACGGAGGCAGCCGCACGAACGGACAGATGCTGTTCGTCACCTCACGCCAGCAGCGCGAGGTTCTGGTGGGCGAGCCCTCGGAGAGCGAATGGAGCGAGCTCATGCTGCCGCTGCGCGGCACGGAGATCACCTCCATCGTCCCCGATCCGTTCAGCCGCGACCGCTACTACCTCGGCACCCTCGGCGAGGGCGTGTGGGTGTACGAAGGGAAGATGCGGCGCTACGTCGCGCGAGAGGCGCAGAACCGCGCCCCGGTTGCGGGCGGCGGCCAGTGAGCTCCCGTAGCCCCGAGCGAGCGAAGCGAGTCGAGGGGCCGAGTTAGCATCAGCGTTGCCGGTGCCGAAGCACTCTGCGCGTGCGTCCGCCTGTCGTGTCGCTCCGCGTTGCTGCTCAGTTGGCTCCTCAGACTCGCTAACGCTCGCTCGGAGCTACGTGTAAGAACTGCATCAGCGCGGGTCGTAGAAGCGCACCGCCAGCACCCCCAACCCCTTCTTTCCCTGCGCGGAGCTCGGATCGTCCGCGACGACCACCATCGCGTTCGGCAACGCGTCGTCGTAGATGAGCACCGAGCGCGTCGCCTTGCGCGGCTCGCCCATCGCCGCACGTTTCTCCTCGAAGGCTTTCCGCACCTGCGGCAGGAGCACGAAGAGCTCGAAGCGGACCGACCGGAGCCGGTCTTTTCTGAACTCCAGCGTGAGGGACTTGTCGCTGGCGTAGTCGACGATCAGCTCGCTATCGTCCTTTCCCCGCTTCGGATCCCACGCGCGCAGCGCGTCGACCGCGTCGGCGCGGGGCATCCCGATGGTGAGGTGGAACGCGTCGAGCCGCATCCAGTCCGTCGTCGTAGAGACGACCGGAAGCGTCGTGGAAGCGGCTGGGAGCGACGTTGAGGCGATCGCAAGCAGCAGGGCGAGAAGGGCGGCCATCAGTGGATGTAAGGAGCGTCGGGCTGTTCGACATTCCGGCGCGACTGGATGATCGAAGTCGCCAGCATGGCGCGACGGCCGATCTCTTCCCACTGCCCGGAGCGGACGAGGTCCGGAACCGCGAGCGAGGGCCCGAGGTTCACGGCGATGCAACCGGCGTCGAGGTAGGAGTCGATCATGTCCAGCGGCACGGGCCCCCCGGCGAGCATCGGCACGTCGCGGATGGGTCCGCGGATGGTGCGGATGTAGTCGGGGCCGCCCAGGTGGTGCGCGGGATAGACCTTGACCACGTCGCAGCCGGCTTCCCATGCCCGGATGATCTCGGTGGGCGTGGCCGCGCCGGCGATGCAGAGCATGTCGTTTTCGGTCGCGTACTCGATCACACGCGTGTCGGTGTGGGGCGAAACGATGATCTCCGCGCCCGCGCGCCGGGCGAGCGCCGCGTCGTTCGTGCTGCGCACCGTCCCAGCCGCGAGCGCCACGTGCGGTCCGTACTTCGCGGCCATCGCCGCGATCAACTCGATCGCGTCGGGCGTGGTCATCGTGATCTCGACCAGACGGATCCCGTTGCGCGCGTACGCCTCGGCGACCGCTTCGGCGGTCTCCGCGCCGTCCTCGCGGACGACGCCGATGATCTGTTCCGTGTAAACGCGTGCGAGAAGCTCTTTGCGTGACATCGGCGGATAGTTTAACGAAGCGGAGCGCCGGCGTCCTACGAGTCGCGTCATGGATTTCTCCGCCCGCGCCGCTCCTCCGGAAGGGTGTAGGATGGCAACCGTCCACCCCCCCACTCCCAATTCGAGGATGCGTCGCTTTCCCGGGCGGCCCCGAGCTCGCACGGGTGCATGCACGCAAAACGAGAGAGAAAGGAGCGACACGCACTGATGGGTACCACTTCATTCACGCTCACGGAGATCGCCTGCGGAGGAACATCCGAAACCGGACACGACGAGGTCATGATCCTCTACCAGTCCGACGCCGGCATCCCATCGCTGTTCCCGGCCGGACGCGAAGCACGCTCGATGGCCAAAGGGGATACGTGGACGAGCATCAATCTGAGCATGAAGTTCGTCAACGACTGCCTGGTCACGCTCTACGACCAGGACTCATCGCTGGACCCGAAGCTGGCCGACTACCTCGTCAGCTATGACTACACCCCCGACTCGATGCCCTCGAGCGTGACGCTGAGCAATCCCAACGGCGCGAAGTACACGCTCTCCATCGGCAACGTGGTGATCGCGAAATGAGCGGAAGGAAGGAACACGACATGACGCAATCGCTCGAAAAGGAGCTCGCCGAATTTCAGAACAAACGCGCCGCGGCGCCGGCGGAGCGCGGAAAGGCGCCCGGCACGTCGTTTCAGCCGACCCCGCTCGAGAAGCAGCTCTTTGCCGAAACGGCGAAGGCGCTCCGCGCATGGAACGCCGACCACCGGCAGCAACTGGCGGCGTTGCCCGGAAAGTCGGCGGAGGAGATTCAGGCCTTCTTCCGCTCGGTGCTGGCGTCCCCGCACTTCGCCGAGGCGAACGCGCTCGTCGAGAAGCATCGCACCGCTCCGCTCGAAGAGATTTCGTTCCCGCTGAATGCCGTCTCGGTCGGCGTCGACGGATCGCTGGTGCTGATCATCGGTGTGCAGGGAAGCATCGGCATCGCGGTGAACCCGTTCGACCTCACGGACATCTCGCAGGACGTGCTCTACGTGAGCGGGCAGGTGGAGATCGGCATCGGCGAGGGAGGTGAGGTCGGGGTCGTCGTCGGCTTCTGGAAGAATGCGCCGGTCGACCTCGGCGGCGTCTCGTACGGATGGGAAGTCGAGATCGACGACTTCGGTGGCGGCTACGTCGAGGCATCGTATGGCAGTTCCGACGGCTCGAACCTCCTCGGCGTCAGCGTCTCCGGCGATGCAGGGGAGGAGGACGGAGCGGAAGGAGAGGTGAGCTACACGTACGTCTGGCAGTCGACGCCGATCTATCAGCCGCCGGCGGCCAATTACATGATCCTCACGTCGATCTACTGCAACGACAACTCGGAGTCCGGCCACGACGAGGTCTATTTCTATTTCACCATCGACGGCGGCACCCGCTACCGGTACCCGACGCAGGGCGAGTTCTCCATGGCCAAGGGCGACTCGTGGAACGCCGGCCGCAGCATCCGTTTCAACTCCAGCGTCTACGTGCAGCTCTACGACCAGGACGACACCAGCAGCGACGACTCGCTCGGCAGTTACACCTACACCACCAGCAGTTTCCCCACCTCGCAGCAGGTGTCCGGCAGCGGCGGCAAGTACACGTTGAGCGCCGTGCTCAACCCGGTCTGGAAGGCCTACCAATAGCAGGGATCTCGATTCGCGCCGCGCGGAGCGCCGGCTTCCAGCCGGCCGCTCCGCCGGCATCCTGCCGGCCCTGAAGTCTGGCCTTTTCGCGGGTGCGCCAGGGATCGTCCCGGAGGGACATCAGAGGGTAGCCGGTAGCAAGCGCGTAGCCACCGGAAGAGCGAATGTAGATCAACCGCCCCGGTAGGGGCGGAAGAGGCGTCTGTCGCCCCTGCCGGGGCGGAGACCGAACACACGCCGTTCCGGTGGCGGCGCTCCGCGCGCGCCACCCGCTACCCACTGCCGCGCGTCCGGCGCAACGAATCCCCCGTCGCGGGCCCGCCGGCAACCAGCCGGGCGTCTCCGCCCCCCCACCCGAAAT
>CAZLGP010000108.1:0-14677 GCA_964558905.1 uncultured Thermoanaerobaculia bacterium
CGGCGTCCGCCACGCGGTGCGTCCCGCATCGACGGTACTGCTGTTCGCGAAGGGGGGTCGTCTCCCCTTCGACGTCGCGCCTCTGCGTGCGATCGGATACGACCTCGATGCCAACGGCGTCCCCACGGACGCCACCGCCGCCCGGCAACTGCTCGCGCGGTTTCTCCGCGAAGCACGCGATCGCGGCGATGCGCCGGACAGCCCCATCTTCACGCTGGTCAAAGGCTATCCCGACATCCAGCATCTGAAGACCAACGCGTTCCAGGACCGGGTCGTGATCGCTCAGCGCCTGACCGAGGAACTGCGGGCGGCGAAGACGGAAGCGGAGCTGAAGACGTTCGAGGCAAAGCTCGGTCCGCCGCGCGACGTCGAGTCGGCCGTGCTGGTGAAGCTCTTCCTCGCCTATCGGGATGCGAAGGCGTGGCAGGCGATGGTGGATCTCGCGGACGTCATGCCTCGAGAGCTCGCCGCGACGGTGATGATCCAGGAGCAGCTCGGCTTCGCGCTGAACCGCCTCGGGCGATCGGAGGACTCCGAGCGCGTGCTCACCGAGCTCATCTCCGCCCGCGGCGGCACGAGCGAGACCTTCGGTCTCCTCGGACGCGTCTACAAGGACCGCTGGCAGAAGGCGGACAACAAGTTCGCCGCGAAGGGGCATCTCGACAAGGCGATCGAGGCTTACACGAAAGGGTTCGAGTCCGATTGGCGCGACGCGTACCCTGGGGTGAACGCGGTCACGCTCATGGAGATCCGCCAGCCGCCCGATCCCCGGCGTCACGACATCCTCCCCGTCGTTCGCTACGCGGCATCGCGCAGGATCGCTTCCGGCAATCCGGACTACTGGGATTTCGCGACTCTGCTGGAGCTGGCGATCCTGGCGATGAATGAAGCCGAGGCGGTCGACAACCGCGGTAAGGCACTGGCGTGCGTGCGCGCGAAATGGGAGCCGGAGACGACGCTGAACAACCTGCGCATGATCAGCGCCGCGCGGAAGGAGCGCGGTGAGGACGAGCCGCCCTGGATCGGGGAAGCGATGCAGGCGCTCGAAGACGCGGCTCAGTAGTGCGCCAACTGGGCGAGGTATGCGTCGTGGTTCCGCCGCATCTCCTCGAGTGAGTCGCCGCCGAACTTCTCGCGCATCGCGCCGGCGAGAACGATCGCAAGCATCGCCTCGCAGACCACGCCGCAGGCAGGGACCGCGGTGACGTCGCTGCGCTCCCACTGGGAGCGGTGCGGCTCGTGCGTCTCCGTGTCGACGGACGGAAGCCCCCGTCGGAGGGTCGAGATCGGCTTCATGAACGCGCGCACGACGACATCCTCGCCATTCGTGACGCCCCCTTCGAGGCCGCCGGCCCGGTTGGTGGCCCTGTGATACCGCCGTTCGTCGTCGAAGAAGATCGGGTCATGGACCTCGGAGCCGATGCGCCGCGCGGCGCCGACGCCGTCCCCGATGGCGACGGCTTTCACGGCATGGATCGAGAGGATCGCCTGGGCGATGCGGCCGTCCAGCTTTTCGTTCCACTGGACGTAGCTGCCGAGGCCGACCGGGACGCCGCGCGCGGCCACGACGATCGTGCCGCCGAGGGTCTCGCCGGCTTCGCGGGCCTGGTCGACGTGCTCGATCATCGCCGGCTCGTCGTCGCGGTTCAGCGCGCGCAGCGGCGACTCGTCGTCGACGGCACAGAGCTCCTCCCAGGTCGGTGCGTAGTCGGGATTCCCCGCGGCCCCGACACTCGCAACGCCGGAGCGGATCTCGATGCCGAATGCGCGAAGCAACTCCTTCGCGATGGCGCCGGCCGCGACTCGCGAGGCGGTCTCCCGTGCCGACGCGCGCTCGAGGATGTCGCGCAGATCGCGACGGTCGTACTTCAAGCCGCCGGCGAGATCGACGTGCCCCGGCCGTGGGGCATGCACCCGTCGCTTGCGCGCCTCCTGCCCGTCGACGTCCCACGGGTCCATCGCCCCGCGCCAGTTCGCGAAGTCGCGATTGCGGATGATGATCGCGATCGGTGAGCCGAGAGTCTCGCCGCCGCGCACGCCGGCGGTGATCTCCGCCTCATCGGACTCGATCTTCATCCGGCCGCCGCGCCCGTAGCCGTGCTGGCGCCGGCGCAGGTCGTTGTCGATGTTCTCTTTGTTCAGGGTGATGCCCGCGGGGATGCCCTGCACGATGATCGTGAGTTGGGGGCCGTGGGACTCACCTGCGGTGATGAAGTGCATTCTGCTTTTCTCAGTTTATCCCGCGCGAAGACGCGGGATCTCGGGTTATCCCGCGCTACTCAAGCCAGGAAATACAGCGGATCCAACCGCGGCGAGAGATCCATCCAATTGGGATTCGACGCCTGAATCAACGCGATCTTCCGTGCGCGCGGCCATTTCTTGATCTGCTTCTCTCGTTTCGCAGCAGCCCTCGCATCGGGTAGACACTCGAACCACACGAGACGATCGAAGCGATATCGCGCGGTGAAGCCGTTCGCATACGTCCCATTCCTGTGCTCTTCGAATCGGGCGCGCAGGTCGGTCGTCATCCCGCAGTAGAGCGTGTGGCTCTTGTTGCTGATCAGGTAGACGAACGTGAGCGCACGTGGGCCAGCTCAAACGCGGTGTCACCGGAGATCCCGCGTCTTCGCGCGGGATAAACTGTTGAAAGCGAAAGCGATCCCCGCGAGAACCACCAACACCGAGAACAACTGCGCCACCGTGAACGGTCCCAGGAACCGGTCATCCTTTGCGCGAACGAACTCGACGAGGAATCGTTCGACGCCGAGCATGATGCAGAACAGGCCCCAGGCGAGGCCGCGGCGATGCGGTCTTTTGTTCAGCCACATCAGCACCCCGAACATGATCAGCGCCGCGAATGTCTCGTAGAGCTGCGTGGGGTGGACGCGGAGGATCGTGTCGGCCGGAAACGACGGGTCGACCGGCACGCCGAAGTCGCGGAGCGACTGGGCGGTGGTCGGGGGGGCACCTTTCGGGAAAGCCACACCGAACCACGCATCCGTGGGGCGGCCATAGTCGTCGCCGACGAGGAAGCAGCCGATCCTGCCGAGGGCGTATCCGATGGAGGCCGCGGGGGCGGCGGCGTCGGCCACGGTGAGGTAATCGACCTTGTGCCGCCAGATCAGCCACGAGCATGCGAGGAAGCCCCCGACCATCCCCCCATACCAGACCAGCCCGGCCCGGTCGAAGAGCAGGCGCCAATCGCCGAAGAGGATGGCGTAGTAGACCTTCGCCCCGATGATTCCGCCCAGCGCGGCGGCGACGACCATCGACGACGCGAGCTCTTCGCTGATGCCGTACCTGCGAAACTGTTTCGCGAGCACCCACCCGGCGACGATGAACGCGAGGAACATCATCAGTCCGAACGTGGTGATCTCGAAATTGCCGATTCTTACTAAGGTGGGGAACATGTGCGGCGCGAGGATATCAGGCGTTGCGGCCCGCGCGCTTTCGACCGTTCGCAGCGGTCCCGTCTGGAGTCTCAAGGTCTCAAAGTCTCAAAGAGCGCTCGAACACCCTCTTTGAGACTTTGCGACTTTGCGACTTTGAGACTCTTCTCGACGCGAACCGCCAATCCGACTAGGCCGTCGCCTTCTCCAGGCTCGCCTTCTGGTCCGAGATGAACCGGAACACATCCACCTTCCCCGCCGAGTCGAGGTGTTGCGAGACCTCGAACAGTTGCACGGAGAGGAGCGTGTTCAGGCCCTCGTCGAGAACGGCCTTGCGCTTCTCGAACGGAAGCTCGGAGATGTTGGCGATGAGCATGTTCTCGTCGAAGCGGCCGTACTGGTCGAAGAAGACGCCGGCCCAGAGCTCGTCGGTCTCGGCGTTTTGCAGAATGGTCATGAAGATCTCGCGGGCCTGATCCTCGCCCACCGTTTGTTCGAGCGCCTCGAACAGGCGGCCGAACATGTCGTTGTAGGTGGAGATCACCTTCAGCAGCTCCGGCGAGTCCTCGACGTCGAGGAAGATCGGGCGCAACGCCTTCTCCTCCGTCACCGGCTCGATGAGCCGCGCCATGAGCAGCTGGAAGAGGATGCGCGTGACCTCGAACTCGGTCAGGTCCGAGCGTCCGGTGAGCTCGCGTACGTTCAGCCGCCCGTCGATGTTGTTGTAGATCTCGATCTCGGCCTCGCTCATGTCGAGGTCGTGGAAGTCGGGCGTCACGCCGGGCACGCGGGTGAAGACGAGGTCCAGACTGGGGATCTTCTCTCGGATGCGCGCCGCCTCGTCGAGGCGCCGGATCCCTTCCATGATCGCCGTAGGCGTGTTGATCTGAACGACGATCCGCTCCTGGGCCAGATCCTCGGTCGAGTCATAGAACGCGAACTCTCCGTCCTTCCACCCGAACAGCGAGTAGATGATCTCGAGGACCTGGTTCTTGACGCCCCACCAGAGGTCCTTGGGCGAGATGGCGCCCATCTGCACGAGGAGCTTGCCGTGGCGGAGCTGCGGGGTGACGCGGCGCTTCGACTCCTCGTACTGGTCGACGGTGATCTTGCCGTTGCGCAGGAGAAACTGTCCGAGGGAGTGCTCCGGGGAATTCGAGCTGGCGAAGATGATCTCCCCTTCCTTCCAGTGGATGGTCCGCTCGAACTGCAGCCGTTGCACGACGAGCTTGCCGGTCTCCCGGATGAGGGAGACGAAGCTGAGCACGTCAGGGAGCTGAATCTTCGAGAGATCGCCTTGCAGGATGGGCTTTTCGGACATCGGGCCGAGGGAACAATAAACGGAAGTCTCAAAGTCGCAAAGTCTCAAAGTTGCAAAGGCCATAGGACGGATAGGACGAATAGGACGGATAGGACGAATAGGACGGATAGGTGGGACCACCTATTCGTCCCATTCGTCCTATTCGTCCTATTCGTCCTATGCCGTCCTACCGCACGCAACGAGGCACCAGATCCCGCACCAGAGTCACCGTGCGATCGATCTCCTCGCCGGTGGTGAACCGCGACAGCGAGAAGCGCACGGTCGCGCGGGCTTCGTCCGGCGACAGGCCCATCGCGAGGAGCACGGGGCTGGGCTCGACGCGGCCGGACGAGCAGGCGGAGCCGGTGGAGACGGCGACCCCGGAGAGGTCGAGCGCGATCACGATTCCCTCGCCGTCGGCGCCATGAAACATGACGTTCGACGTATTCGGAAGTCGCGGTGCGGTCGCGCCGTTGACGGTCACATCCATCGAGTGCAGCTCCAACTCGAAGCGGTCCCGCAAGGCCGCTATCTCCTCCGACGCGTCCGGCAGCGCGACCGCGGCGCCGAATGCGGCGGCGAGCGGCACGTTCTCCGTCCCCGCGCGGCGGCGACGTTCTTGCGCGCCGCCGTGGATGTGCGAGCTCATCGTCACGCCGCGGCGCACGTAGAGGGCGCCGATGCCCTTCGGCGCGTGCAGCTTGTGCGCGGAAAGGGAGAGGGTGTCGCACGCGATTCGCTCCACATCCACGCGAATCTTCTTCGCCGCCTGCACCGCGTCCACGTGAAAGTGCACGCCGCGCTCGCGGCACGCCGGACCGATCTGCTCCACCGCCTGAATGACGCCGGTCTCGTTGTTGGCCAGGATGACGGCGACGAGCCTCGTGTCGCGGCGCATCGCCGCCACGACGGCCTCGGCCGCGACCGCACCATCGCGGGACGGGGGCACGCGCGTCACCTCGTGTCCGCGACGCTCGAGCTCGCGAACCGCCTCAGCCACCGAAGGATGCTCGATTGCCGTTGTGACGATGTGGAAACGACCCTCCGCCGGAACCGCTCCGAAAACGGCCGCATTGTTAGACTCGGTCCCGCCGCTGGTGAACACGAGCTCCCGTGCGGTCGCGCCGATCAGACGCGCGACCGTCTCGCGGGCGTCTTCGATGACTCGCCGCGCGGTCTGGCCCTCTCTATGAATGGACGAGGCATTGCCGTAGATCTCGCGCATCGCATCCTCGAGCACGTCGAGGACCCGCGGATGGATCGCGGTGGTCGCGTTGTTGTCCAGATAGACTCGCATCACCCAGGAAACCCATGAAAGCGCTCGCCGCTGCCCTGACGTTTGCCTTCGCCGCCGACATTCTCGCCCAGGCCCCCTCTCCGCCAGCGAAAACTCCGGCGAGCGCGGACGATGCCAGGCCTGCGCAGACGGAACGCCTCCGGAAGCTCACCAAGCGCGAGCGTGCGGCGAGAATCGAGAAACTGGAGTTCCGCCATCAGGACTTCCTGACCGACGTCGAGCCGATCCTGCTCGGCCCGGAGCTGGACACGTTCCTCACGCTCGAGACCGATCCGCAACGCGACGCGTTCATCGAAGACTTCTGGAACCGTCGCGACGTCTACGCCGGCACCGCCAATCGCGCCTTCAAGGACATGTACTACGCGCGCCTGGAGGTGGCGAAGGAGCAGTTCAAGCGCGTCGGCTCGGACCGGGCGAAGATGTTTCTGATCCAGGGTCCGCCGGCGGACGTCGTCCGCGCCGACTGCCCGCGACTCCTCCAGCCGATCGAGATCTGGAAGTACGCGCAGATCCCCGGCGTCGGAACGGACGTCCGCCTCGTCTTTTACAGGCCGCGACACAACAACGACTACAAGCTGTGGAGCCCGATCGGAGGATCGGTTGCTCTGTCCGATCTGGTGGTCGAGGAATCGGCGGCGTTCTCGGCCGCCGAGAGCGCAGCCGCGCGACGCATGGCCGAACGGTCCGCAAGTCCGTACGCCTACATCCACCGCATTCAGCTCGAGTGCAAGGACGGCGACGAGATCATGCGCGCGATCACGAGCATGGTCCAGGCCCGGATCGACCTGATGAGGCTCTTCGAGCCGCCGCAGATCAACTCCGAGGACGTGAAAAAGCTCCTCCGTTCCGTGGTCATCCCCAATCCCGACGCGCCGAAACTCAGCGCGGAATTCAGCGTCCGCTATCCGACGAAGGACGGCAGTCGCACGGACGTGGAGATGATGCTGCTCGTGCCGAGCGCCGAGATCACGCCGGCCGAGGTTTCGGGTACCGAGGTCTACATCGTCGACGTCGTCGGCGAGGTCCTCCGGGACGGCAAGCTCTGGGAGAGATACCGCTATCGGTTCGACTTCCCCGGCGACTTCGACGGGACGAAGCTGCCGATCGTCGTCAACCGACTGCTCCGTCCCGCGGACTACGTGTCGCGCATCAAAGTCGTCGACGCGAACACAGGGGCCGAGGCGGTGGTGGAGTCGAACCTGACCGTCCCGGAGATCTTCCTTCCCGAACCCATCGATCCTGTGCAGGAGGCATCCACCGGGCCGCCCGCGCTCGAGGCAAAGAGCGCCGAAGAGCTCGCGAAGCTCGAGGTTCGCGAGACGCGCCTGCGCATCGTCCCTCCTCGCGAAGAGATCGTCACCGGCATTCAGACCGTCCAGACCCTCGTCAGCGGAACGGCGATCAAAGGCGTCGAGTTCTGGCTCGATGACCGGAAGGTCGCGGTTCGGCGCGCCCCTCCTTACTCGCTCGCTCTGGACTTCGGGATCATCCCCCGCGCCAGGCGCATCCGCGCGGTGGCGCTCGACGTGGCCGACAATCCGATCACGGGCGACGACATCGTCGTCAATACCGGCACGGATCCCTTCCGGGTGCGCATCACGTCGCCGCGCATCGCGCCACGCCTCGTCGGCCAGGCGCGCATCGAAATGGACGTCCACGTTCCCGACGGCGAGGAGCTCGCGGCGCTGGAGCTGTTCTGGAACGAGAGGCGGATGGCGACGCTCTACGACCGGCCCTTCGTGCAGACCGTGGAGATTCCCCAGACCGACGGCGTCGGGTATCTCCGGGCCGTCGCGACGCTGAAGGACGACACGCTCCCTCCGGTCGAGGACGTGGTCGTAATCAACACGCCCGCCTACATGGAAGAGCTCAACGTGCATCTGGTCGAGCTGCCGACGACGGTGCTGATCAACGGGAAACCGTCCAGCCACCTCGGCGAGAAGGCCTTCAAGGTCACCGACGAAGGCAAGCCGGTCTCGCTCGCGAAGTTCGAGTACGTGCAGAACCTCTCCCTCTCCCTCGGCCTGGCGATCGACACGTCGGGCTCGATGCAGCCGCGCATGGACGAGGCCCAGAAGGCGGGCGCGCAGTTCTTCGAGAAGATCATGCGCCGCGGCGACAAGGCCTTCCTGGTCGCGTTCGACACCGAGCCCCAACTGGTACAGAAGTGGTCCACGCGCGTCGCCGACATGCACGCGGGCCTGGCGAAGCTCCGCCCCGAGGAGTCGACGGCCCTCTATGACGCGGTGGTGCATGCGCTCTACAACTTCCAGGGCATCCGCGGACAGAAGGCGCTGATCGTCATCAGCGACGGCAAGGACACGGCCTCGAAGTTCACCTTCGATCAGGCCCTCGAATACGCCCGTCGCGCGGCGGTGCCGATCTACACGATCGGCATCGGCATCCGCGGCAACGAGATCGACGTTCGCTACAAGCTCTCCAAGCTCTCTCAGGAAACGGGCGGCACGGTCTTCTACATCGAGCAGGCCCGCGATCTGCAGCGGGTCTACGACGACATTCAGGAAGAGCTCCGCTCTCAGTACATCCTCGGCTTCTACCCCGCGCCGGACGTGAAACCGGGCGGCAAATGGCGCGAGGTGAACGTGCAGGTGACGGAGGGGAAGGCCAGAACGATCCGGGGGTATTTTCCGTGAGCCGTGATGGGACGAATGAGACCAATGGGACCTATGGGACGAATGAGTAGGACGTCCCGACGCTACCCATAGGTCCCATTGGTCCCATAGGTCCCATTCGTCTCATCACGACTCACGATGACCAAACATGCGCCGCACACTCCTGATCCTCCTCACGTTGGTCGTGGCCGCGCCCATGATGGCGGCGGAGACGAAACCCCTGTCCCGCTCCGAGCGCAAGCAGCTCACCGCCACGCTCACCGATCGCTACCGGCAGTACCTCGCCGACGTGGAGCCGATCATCTCGGTCACCGAGCGTGACGCCTTCCTTCGCCTGCAGACCGATGCGCAGCGCGACGTCTTCATCGAGGAGTTCTGGCGGCGGCGGGACATCATGGCCGGCACGACCGGGCACGCGGCGCGCGACGACTACTTCGAGCGTCTCGGCTTCGTGCGCGAACAGTTCGAGCAGGTGATGTCCGATCGCGGGCGCGTCTATCTCGTACACGGCGCTCCCGCGTCCCTCACCGACATCCGGTGTCCGAGCTACTTCGTTCCCATCCAGGTCTGGTATTACCCACAGATCGCCGGCATCGGCCGGGACGTGGTCCTGCTCTTCTACCAGCGCCGCCACGAGCGCGTGTTTCGGTTGTGGAACGCGAAGTTCGACGGCATGAAGGCACTGATGAGCGACGACATCCAGTCGACCGGCCGCCTTCCGGAAAACCTCATCATGGACTGCCGCGACGGCGAGACGCTCGCCGCCGGCCTGGGCTACATGAGCGCAAACGGGGACCGGGTCTTCCTGAAAGTCTATGAAGCACCGCCGGTGAGCGAGGAGGACGTGAATCGCATCCTCCGCTCCTCGGTCATTGCCGATTCGACGGCGCCGAAGCTGGACGCCGAGATCTCGGTCGCCTACCCGTCCGGCGACGGCCGCCGGACCGACGCACAGCTGACGATCCTCGTTCCCCGCGAACAGCTGAAGACGACCAGCGTCAGCGACGTCGCGGTCTACACGCTCGACGTCGTCGGCGAGGTGCTGCGTGACGGCAAGATGTGGGAGAAGTATCGCTATCGCTTCGATTTTCCCGGCGAGATCCAGGACGAGAAGCTCCCCATCGTGATCGACAGGCCCCTGCGCCCCGCGGCGTACACGTCGCGAGTGAAGATCACCGACGCGGCCACGAACGCGCAGACGATCCTGGAAACGCCGCTCGTGGTGCCGGAGATGGCAGCGAAGCCGACCGACGAAACGACCGCCCTGGCGACGATCCACGAGGACCTGCAGTCGTCGCGAGCGCGGCTGCGGATCGTCCCGCTACCGGACGACGTGATCAGCGGCCTGCAGACCATCCAGACGCTGGTCAGCGGCTCGGGCATCGCCTCGGTCGAGTTCTGGCTCGACGGCAAGAAGGTCGCGGCGCGGCGCTCGCCCCCCTACCAGCTCGATCTCGACTTCGGGACCGTGCCGCGCGCGCGGCGCATTCGCGTGGTCGCACTCGATTCGCACGGCGCACCGATCACCGGTGACGAGGTCGTCGTCAATACCGGAACCGATCCGTTCCGCGTCCGCATCGCTTCGCCGCGCGTGGCGCCGAAGCTCAGCGGACCCACCAGGGTCGAGATCGAGGTGCGCGTTCCGGAAGGAAAGGAGCTCGAGAACGTGGAGCTCTACTGGAACGAGACGCGCGTGGCCACGCTGTTCGATCCACCGTTCGTGCAGACGGTGCACATTCCCGGCACCGAGGGCGTCGGCTACCTGCGCGCGCTGGCGACGCTGAAGGATCCGGAGGTCGATCCGGTGGAAGACGTGGTCATGGTGAACACGCCCGAGTACATGGCCACCGTCGACGTCCACCTCGTGGAGCTGCCGACGACCGTGCTCGTCGACGGCAAACCGGTGAACACGCTCGACGAGAAGGCGTTCAAGGTGCTCGACGAAGGGAAGCCGGTGACGATCGCGAAGTTCGAGCACGTGAAAGACCTCCCCCTTTCCATCGGCATGGCCGTCGACACGTCGGGCTCGATGGACGAGCGGATGTCGACCGCGCGCGAGGCCGGCGCCGCGTTCTTCCAGAACGTCCTGCGCAAGGGCGACAAGGCCTTCCTCGTCGCCTTCGACTCCCAGCCGCACCTGGTCCAGAAATGGTCGCCGGAGCTGAAGGACATCTACTCCGGCCTCGCGAAAATGCGCGCCGAGGAGTCGACGGCGCTCTACGACGCGATCGTCTACTCCCTCTACAACTTCTCCGGCGTGAAGGGTCAGAAGGCGCTGGTGCTCGTGACCGACGGCCGGGACACGGTCTCGAAGTTCACGTTCGAGCAGGCGCTCGAGTACGCGCAGCGCGCCGCCGTGCCGGTGTACGCGATCGGCATCGGCATCCGCGGACTCGACGTCGACACGAAGTCGAAGTTGAACCGGATCACGACGGAGACCGGCGGCAGCTCGTACTACATCGAGAACGTGGGAGAGCTGTCGAAGATCTACACCGACATCCAGAACGAGCTCCGCTCGCAGTACGTCCTCGGCTTCTATCCCGCCGCCGAGGTGAAGCCGGGCGGCAAGTGGCGGGAAGTCACGGTGGAGGTGGCGGAAGGAAAAGTGAAGACCATTCGGGGCTACTATCCCTGAGCGATGCTCAAGGCCTTCCTGTCCGTTTTCGTCACCGTCTTTCTCGCCGAGATCGGCGACAAGACACAGCTCGCCACCATGCTCTTCGCCGCGGAGGCGAAGACGAGCAAGTGGGTGATCTTCGCCGGAGCCGCCTTGGCACTCGTGCTGGCGGCCGCGATCGGCGTCCTGGTCGGAGCGCAGTTGGAGAGATTCGTCTCGCCGCGAACGCTGAAGATCGTCGCGGGCGTGGGCTTCATCGCGATCGGAGTGTGGACGATCGCGTCGCGGTAGAAGTCTCAAAGTCGCAAAGTCGCAAAGTCTCAAAGAGTGTCGTTGCCGCATTCTTTGAGACCATGCAACCTCGAGATCTCGGTCCTGACTCAGCGCCGCAACGGTGCGGTCATCCTTTGAGACTTTGAGACTTTGAGACTTTGAGACTCCGTCCCGAGCATAGAAGACTCGACGACTCGACGACTGGACGACCCTAGGTCCCGGTCCCGGTCCCGGTCCCAGTCCCGCTCTTCCGCTCTTCCGCGATGCGCTCGCGCTCCGCGGCGCGCTCGGCGCGGCGGCGGTTCGCCTCTTCCTTGAGGCGCAACGCGATCGCGGTTCCGGTCTCCGTCGTCGCCAGGCCGCCCTCGGCCGTTTCGCGCAGGCCGCGCGGCAGGGAACGTCCGATGCGGACCATGGCCTCGACGATCTCGTCCATCGGGATGACGGACTCGACGCCCGCCATCGCGAGCTGCGCCGCCGTCAGACCGTGGACCGCGAAGAGCGCGTTCCGCTTCACGCACGGCACTTCGACGAGACCGCCCACCGGATCGCAGACCAGTCCGAGGGTGTTCTTCAACGCCAGCGCGGCGGCATGGATGCACTGGCGGGTCGTACCGTCGACCATGTATGCCACGCCCGCGGCGCCCATCGCCGAGGCCACGCCGACTTCGTTCTGGCAGCCGCCCGCGGCACCGGAGATATTCGCCGACAGGGCGATGATCGAGCCGATGCCGCCCGCGACGATGAGGGCGCGCACGGTCTTCTCCGGATCGATGTTCCGCTCTTCCTCGAGCGCCAGGAGCATGCCCGGCACGACACCGCCCGCGCCCGCCGTCGGCGCCGCGACGATGACCCCCATGCGCGAGTTCTCGCCCATCACGGCGAGCGCATAGATCTCGGCTTTCACGGTGAGCGGGTCGAGAAACGTCCGCCCCTCGGCGAACGCCTGCTGCAGCAGACGGGCCTCGGAGCCGACCAGCCGTCCCATCGACGCGCCGTCGTTGCCCCGGCCGCGCTCGACGCAGTCGCGCATCACCGCGCGACGCTTCCGCAGCGCTTCGACGATCTGTTCGGCCGGGACGGCATGCTCCTGCTCGTCAGTCTCCAGAAAGACGTCAGCGAGGTCCCGGTCGGCGGCGAGTTGTTCGAGGTGTTTGAAGGATTCGATCATTTCTTTCGTCAATCCTGAGCGAAGCGAAGGATCAGGGGAGCCCTCTCGGTCATCGTGCTGGTCGTGAGGGCTCAGCTGACTCTTCGGCGCTTCGCGCCTCAGAGTTTAGGGAATTCGGTCCAGATACCGGGCGTCGTCGACGTCCGGAAGCGAGCGGATGCGTTTCAGCGCCTCCTGGGCGAGCGGCGAGTCGACATCCACCTGCATGAACGCATCCTTGCCACGCTGCTTTCTAGAACAATACAGCGAGGCGATGTTGATTCCCTCTTCGGCGATGATGTTCGCGACCTCGGCGATCATCCCCGGACGGTCGCGGTAGAAGAGGAGCAGCGTCGGAGAGTCGCCTTTGAAGCGCGTCTGGAAGCCGTTGATCTTGAAGACCTCGATCACGCCTCCGCCGATCGACGATCCGGCGATCTCGACCGCGCCGCTCGCGCCCTCCATCTCGACACGCACCGTGTTCGGATGGACCTCGCCCTGGTCTTCCTCGGTGAAGGCGATGTCGACGCCCATCTGTTCGGCGATGCGGATGGCCTCGGGGATGCGCGGGTCGTCGACGTTCAATCCGATCGCACCGCCGACGAGCGCAAAATCCGATCCGTGCCCACGGTAGGTGGCCGCGAGCGGCGGATGGAGGAAGAAGCGGACGCGTACGGGATCGTCATCGAGGATTTCCCGCGCCACGCGACCCAGTCGGGCAGTTCCCGCGGTGTGCGAGCTGGACGGCCCAACCATGACCGGGCCCATGACGTCGAGAATGCTGACCTTGCGGTCGTGCCGGATTGCCACGGGCGGAGTCTAACTCCACCCAAAGACATTTGAAATTGAGACAACCAGGCGCGGGCACGGGCTCGGGCTCGGGCCCGGGAAAAGCAGCCAACCGCGGGTTTTCCGGGCCCGCGCCCGCGCCCGGCTTTTCGTTGCACTCTGAGAGACGAATCCTCAGACTGCGGCTCCACGAATCTCACTAACGGAGGTGTCTTTGACGACCATTCAGGCCCTGAATGATTATCATTCACCGCCTGAATGATTGTCATTCACCATCTGAATGATTATCATTCATTGGGTGAATGATCGTGCAACAGCGCTTCCCCGCGCGGTTCAGACACCGCTTTCCCACGCGGCCCGCACGATGCCCGTCGTGGTCGTGACTGGCGCCCGGCAGACGGGGAAGAGCACCCTCGTCCGCGAGCTGGCCACGGACGACCGCCTGTACTTCACGCTCGACGATCTCGACGTTCGGGCGCGCATCTGGAGAACCTCGTCCTGATCGACCTCCTCGCCTGGCGCGAGGGGCGTCCCGAGTCCGCGGAGGTTCTGTACTGGCGCACCACCACCGGCGAGGAGGTCGATTTCGTCGTCGAGACCGGCGGGCAGCTGCTTCCGATCGAGGTCAAGTCCACGTCGCGTCCACGGCAGAGCGATACGAAGCATCTCCGCGCGTTCCGCGATCAGTACGGACGGCAATGCCGCAACGCCCTCCTGCTGCACACCGGCAGCGAGACCGAGTGGCTCGCACCCGGCATCCTCGCCGCGCCGTGGTGGCGCATCCTCTGACGGGTTGCATGTGACGAAAAATCCGGCGCGGCTCTGTTAGACTCCGCCGTCGTCCAATGGCACAGCGTCCGGTCATTCTCGTCGTCGATGACGACGCGCCGATCCTCCTCCTGATGCGCAACCTGTTGCGTGAGTTCGGGTTCGATCCCGTCACCGCCGCCACTGGCGAGCAGGCACTGGGGGCGGCGCGCCAGCGCCCGCCTGCTCTGGTGCTCCTCGACCGTAACATGCCGGGCATGAGCGGTGACGAGGTCATCCGCTGCATGCGCTCGGACGCTGCGCTGTCGACCGTCCCCGTGCTGATGCTCACAGGCGAGCCGATGGACCCCGACGAGATCCGGCGCCTGGGCGCGACCGGCGCCGTGATCAAGCCGTTCGACGTGAGCGCACTCGTCGAGACGATCCGCGCTCACGTGGGGTGAATCCGAGGGCAGAGTTGG
>CAZLGP010000109.1:0-14415 GCA_964558905.1 uncultured Thermoanaerobaculia bacterium
GCGCTTGCCACCGGCTACCCTCTGATGTCCCTTCGGGACCTGTCCCTTCGGGACCACGAAATGTCCAAACTCCACGCGCGCGGGCGGGACGCCCGCGCGTCAGCCGGCGGGGCGCCGGCGTCCGGTCGGATAGCCGGAGGCCACGCCTCCGCTCTTTCGATGCGCGCGATTCGAAAGCGGTGGCCTGGCCGCGCTGGTATCATCCGCGAACCATGAAGCATCGATTCAACTGGCAGCTCTGGGGCGGACTCCTGCTCGCCGTCGTGGCGTTCGGGAGCTACTTTGCATTCTTTGTGCGATTCGCGGTAACGCGCGACGTCCCGTGGGCGTCGTTCCTCCTCTTTCTGATTGCAGCGGTGCTGCTCGTTGCGGGCTGGCGGCGGGCATCGCGAAAGATTCTCGCGTCGCTCGTCGCGGTTCTCGGACTGTTCGTGATCGGCGCGTTCACCTTCTACGTGACGGTCGGTACGAAGAACCTGCCGGTCTCCACTGGTGCACCGTCGGTCGGCGCGACGGCTCCCGCGTTCACCCTTCCCGATACGAACAATCGCGCCGTGTCTCTCGCCGATACGCTCAATGGATCGAACGGCGTCCTGCTGGTCTTCTATCGCGGCTACTGGTGACCGTTCTGCAACTCCGAGTTACGGAGTATTCAAGAGAATCTCGCTGAGCTCGAGCGCCTGGGCATCCGCCCGGTCGCGATCAGTGTCGACGCGCCCGAGGCCTCGCGTGACCTCGCGACGAAGGCGGGCTATACGTTCCCCATCCTGTCGGATCCCGATGCTGCCGTCATTCGCCAGTACGATCTGCTGCACGAGGGCGCCGGAATGGGCGGTCAGGCCGTAGCACGCCCTGCCGAGTTTCTTCTCGACCGCACCGGAACGGTCGTGTGGCGCAATCTCACCGAGGACTATCGCGTTCGAGCGCGCCCGGAAGAGATCCTCGAGCGCGCGCGCTCGCTCCGGTAGCCGGCACGGCCGGCAGCGCTGGTTGCTCCGCCTTTCGGCGCGTCACGGATGAATTCGAGGTTCGCGGCTTTCGGGCGGCGCAACGCGCCTGAAGTTTCGACGCGCAGATTGGGTCACTCCTCTCGATGCCGAACGATCAAGGCCGGGCGCGGGCTCGGGTGACGCCGCTCATCGGCAACCGCGAGTTTCCCCGCGCCCGAGCCCGAGCCCGGCCGTTGACTCTCGAACATCGATACGGATCGCGTCACCGCTCCTGCGCCAGTCTCGGATAAGGATTCAGGGCGCCGCCTTGTGCTCTGTAGATCCCGTAATGCAGATGCGGCGACGTACCCCTGGCGTTCCCGGAGTCTCCGACGTATCCGATGATCGTGCCGCTCTCGACGACGTCGCCCGGCTGAATGGCGCCGAATCGCTCGAGGTGTGCGTAGTAGTGCCATTCGCCATCCGGACCGAAGACGCGCACGATCCGCCCTCCGAGCTGGTTCGTGCCCACGGTGGCCACAATGCCCGGAGTGGTGCTGCGGATCGCGGTTCCGCGTCGCGCGAAGATGTCGATTCCAAGGTGCTGTCGTCCGGCGGGGCGAGGAGCGTTCCAGGTATCGCGCAATTGCGCGCGCCGGACGCCGTCGACCGGAATCGGCAGGGTCGGCGGACTCTCCATCCGCATCAGCCGCCAGGCAACGATCGGATGTCTGTACACCGGGCCGATCTTCGGCCCGAGGAGGGTCACGATGCCGCCGATCAGCAGAACCAGTGCGACTCCGGAGAGCAGGCGTGCCTTCATCCCGGCATCATCTCTTGCTTCCGCCGCGCTTGTGCCTTACATTTCCTCGCGGCGGTGGTCCACGCCGAACCTCGGTGGCTTTCCCCCAGCGAAAGCCCCTGACCCGTCAGGATCCGAGGCAAAGGGGGGCATACTCCCGGATCGGTATGACGAACCTTCGTCGCGCGGCGGTACTGCTGGGGAGTCCTCGCTCGCGCGTGGAACGAAGGAGATCGTGATGCCGAAACAGAAAGACCTCAAGCGCGTCGTCCGGACGCGCATGCAGAAGACCGGCGAGTCGTACACCGCCGCCCGCCTCCATCTCGTCCGCAAGAAAGAGCCGGAGCCCGATTACGCCGCGCTGGCCGGCCAGACCGACGCCGCGGTGAAGAACAAGACCGGCCGCGACTGGCGCGAGTGGGTGGCCATCCTCGACGCCGCGAAGTGCGCCGAGAAACCGCACCGGGAGATCGCGCGAACCGTTGCATCCCTCGGCACGTCGGACTGGTGGAGCCAGAGCGTCACCGTCGGCTATGAGCGCATCCGCGGTCTGCGCGCGACGGGCCAGCGGCGCGACGGCCACTACGAGGCGAGCAAAAGCCGCACGTTCGCCGTTCCCGTCGCGAAGCTCTACAAGGCATTCGCGACCGCGCGGCTGCGTGCGAAATGGCTGCCGGACGAGGTGAGCGTCCGCAGCTCGACGACCGACAAACGCATGCGGGTCTCCATGGCCGATGACACGGTAGTCGAGATCTACTTCACCGCGAAAGGCGACGCGAAAAGCTCCGTTGCCATCCAGCACATGAAACTTCCCGACAAGGCGACGGCCGACGGATGGAAGGTATGGTGGGGGGAACGGTTCGACGCGCTGTCCGAAATCCTCGCCTGAAGAGTGGCTGTGTGGGGTGCGGCGACGCACCCCACAGGAGTTTGGCCCTTGGACGGCTCCGAGTTTCGAAGAGAAAGTCGTCCAATCCGCCCGGCGCTCCAGCATCAGTGGCCTGAGCAGGCGCACATCCGATTTACCCAGCGGTGCGTGCAGTCCTGCGTGCGCCCAGGGTGGCGCCGGCAAACGCGGCTGCAGCCTTGATGGCCAACGAGACGACGAACGTCGGCGTAATGACGGTTGACCATGCAAGCCCGAATATCGGCACGGCTGCAAGGTCGACCAACAGGTAGCCCACAATGGTGGCTCCGGCGAAGGCAACCGCGTTTCTATGCGGGCGACGGACGGCCCCTCGAAGATTGAGCCAGAAGAACAGGATGGGGCCCGCGATGTGCGACGACCACGGCGCGATCCACTGCGCCGCAGCTTTGTAGAACTCTTCGGGATGTCCCGGCTCGATCACATAGGCGTAGAACGCCACCATGGGAATGGACAGGAGGAGCGTACCGAGGAAAACCGTGACACCGACGGCGAGGGCGCGAAGGCTGTCGAGTGCATTCATGAGCCGACGATACGGGAGCGCGTGACGCGGCGCTTGACGTTTCTTGCGCGCGACGGCTGACGTACGATCGGGAAGTAGACCTCGGTGCGATGACGACGTGGATCGTGGTCGACATGGCGAAAAATCTGAACCGGCGGGCCGACACCGAAGACGGCCGTGGAAGAACGGCGGATGCCATCGGCCACGTGGCGATAGGCCTGGCCGATCGTCTCGTGCGGGCCAACGTGCTCGGCGCCGGCGTACCGACCACCAGCAAACCGCAGCACCGTGAAGGGATCACTCCGTGGAGGGATGCCGTTCACCGGCACGCCAGCATCCATCCTCTGTTGTGGGCCCGGCGTGACGGTCGGGTCGTCGTGAGGGATGACCCACGCGGTGCGTTCGTACGTGATGCCGGCCTCGAGAGCCCACGCGGCCAGCGGAGCCCACAACTCATCGTGCTCAGCAAAGGGAGGCGATGGAACTGCCGCGTACGCGCCGGTATGACGAGCGCACAGCAACACCACGGGGGCCAGCGTGAGGAGTCTCACCTGCGAGAGTTGGCAGCCCTCTCCGGTGAACGTAGCGTTGCGTACCAGCCGTTCCGCCTGCGCCTTTCTGGCTTTCCGCCGGTACTCGGTCGGTGTGATCCCGAAATGACGACGGAACGCGCGTGTGAATGTTTCGTGCGAACGAAATCCCACATCGAGCGCGATCGCCAGGAACTGCTGCTCGGTGACGGCCACGAGGTAGGCCGCGCGCTCCAGGCGGAGGCGCATCAGATGCCGCTTCGGTGTCTCTCCGACGACCGACACGAACCGTCGATGAAAATGGAACGGCGAGTAGCCCGACCGGCGCGCGAGCGTGTCCAGTGCCATCGGCCGGTCGATGCGCTCGTGAACAGCACTCACAACCGGCGCAATTCTGTCGCGCGGATCCGTCATGTCAGTGGTGCATCAGCGTACTCCGACGCTGGCCTTCTCGCCAAACCACCTAGTGCCCCTTCGCGCCCCACCCACCGCCCGCTCAGGATGACAGGCAAATGCTGCGTTAGGGACGGATGACTCTAACGGGAACGAGGTCACGTAAGGCGGCCCATCGCTGTTCCTTACGGGATCTTGACTTTTCTTTGGCATGTATATATGTATATCCTGCATGAAAGGAGGAAATACCCATGGAACGTTCCCGTATCCTCGTCATGGTGTTTGCCGTCATCGCATTGGTGCCCCTTTTTCCTGACGACGCGTACGCGAGTCCGTGTTCGATCCGGATCGCCACCACGTCCGCTGAGCGGGCGGCGCTCTGGAACGAGGCGCTCGATCATTTCACCGCCGAACGCCCCGACCTCACCGCTCGGCAGAGGCAGTTCATCAGCGACGCGGCTCGGCTGGGGGATCAGATCGCCGCGCCGAAGCAGGACGAGCGCGCAAATGTTGCCTTCGCCCGTGAGGTGACACGCCTCATGGAGCAGGCGCGCGAGCTCTTCACGAACGACGAGCTGGGCGCACTCTTCACCTCGATGGGAACGACGCAGACCTGGATCGCACGAGTGGTCGCGGCACCGGCGTACTGCAACTGCGTCGGCTCCGGTGGTTGCCAGATGGGCGGCGGGGGCCCGAGCGGTGATTGCATAACCGGCTGCGTGTCCTGGACAGGCACCGACGGCCAGGACCGCGTCCGCATCTGCACCCCGGCCGATGCTGAAGCGACCATCGAATGAGCCACACCGCTTCCTGTTTCGACGACTAGCGACCCTGCGCGGGCTGTGCGGCGACTTGCCGGCTTAGGCTCTCCGGTAGCAATGGACGTCCCGCCGGAGAGGATCTCATCGCTCGTCATCGCGCGGGGCCGTTGGGCGTCGTGTGCACCTCGCAGCGTGTAGACGCTGCGAGGTGCTGCTGCGAGAATCGAGACGAGTTTCGCGGGAAGACGATTGGGCTCATTGCGACCGGCGCGAACGAATGACCGCTGACCGAGGGCGTGGCGCCGCCGCAGAGCAGGGGTGGTGAACGTGCCGGTTGGCCCCTCATACCACTGATACGGGAACGGCCCGTCCCGCAGGGCACGACGTTGACCACGGCGGTCGAGCCGGGAGTGACGGCCTGGTTCTGCGGATGCTGAACGCTGGTCGTGGTCACGCACGTCGAGTCCCCGTTGAGGATGGCCGGCTCGGACTCGCATCTTCCGAAGTAGACCGCTGAACGCGAATCGTTCGATCGTCACCATGCTACGATCGATCGCGTGCGACGCGTTTCGAAGCGACCTGCCGGCGAGGATTCCATTCGCGATGCAGCGACCATGCAGCGGACGATGAACCGGCTGCGTGGAACGGCCCTCATCCCGCGTGGCGTGTATCGATTCGCAACCCATGAGGAGGCGGACGAGTGGATGATCAGGACGATCGCGGATACTCACGCGCACCTGAGCTCGAAGATCTCCTCTCGCTCTGCAAAGCGCTGAACGCGGAGGGCGTGCGGTACGTCCTGATCGGCGGTTTCGCGGTCATTCCTGCACGGTCTCGTTCGCGCCACGAAAGACATTGATCTTCTGATCGACGCTTCCATCGAGAACGTCCAGAGATTGAAGCACGCGATGGCTGTGCTTCCCGACAATGCCATCTCTCTGATCGCGGACGACGAGGTCGACAAGACAACGTGGTCAGGATTGCGGCGCGTGGTTCGGAAACGAGAGCCCCTCGAAGCAAATGACTGCCGTTCCGAAGCCCGCCACATCGGCGAGAGAAGGTTCGCTGTAGGCGCCGAACGGCGTGTTGGTCTCCATCCCACCCAATACTCGAGAGGTGCCGCTACGCGGCACACTGGAGTTTGGACATTTCGCGGTGCCGCAGGAATCGTCCCAGAGGGACATCAGAGGGTAGCCGGTGGCAAGCGCGAAAGCGCGCAGCCACCGGAAAGAATCGCACGCAGATCAGACCGCCCCGGTAGGGGCGGAAGAGACGCCTGCCGCTGCCGCCCCTACCGGGGCGGAGATCGACCATCACCGTGGGTCCGGTGGCGGCTCTCCGCGCTCGCCACCGGCTACCCTCTGAGCGCGCCTCCGGCGCAACCAAGCCAGCGTCGCGGCCATGCGGTGCAAAGCCACCGCTGGTGCCGCTACGCGGCACATAGCACCCGCCGGCGGCCCTGGGAGAACGAGCGCCCGGGTTTTAGCGGCTGGTTAGCGGGGCCCCTCGCGCGCGACATCGGGAGCATGCCTTGTGCTCCGAGCGCGCTCCGGACCTTCAATGCCGATGCCGGCCTGTACTTTCCCCGAAGCCCGGTCCAGAATCGTCGGACAAGCCGATAAGGATGGATGGCAGTGCCTCGGGGGCTGAGAGCCGCAACCTGTCGGTGCAATCGCCCATGAAATCCCGCACGACATCTTCCTCAGTGGAGTCTCCCAAGAGCTCGGAATGCTGAGTGCCTTCATTGCACAAGGCGAGGAGGCAGCTTCATGAGCGCGCCGGGAACCTCCAGAGGCGGAGCCATCGCCACTCGGGGACTTCTCGCCCAGACTCTCATCGCGTTGCTCGACATCACCAGGAGCAATCCTCCCTTCACCGAGATCACCCTGGAGCCGAAGGTCGGCAATGACCAGTTCGACTTCCTTTGGACGAACGCGGCCGGCTCCCACGCCACGCAGGTGAAATCCACGGAGGCCATGTTCGCCAAGGCGGACGTCGAGCAGTGGGCGAAGAAACTCGAAAGCGCGCGCACGAACGAGACCTGCACTCTGGTGCTCGTCGGCAACATCGCTCCCGGCCTCGCAAAGGTGAAACAGGTCGGGAAGGTCCTGCTGAAGCAAAAGCCCCTCGAGCTCGATGGCCTCATCGCCGAGGCCGCGCACCGGCTCGCCGAGTTCATGGAAAACGCGGGTCTCGACGCGGGCAGCGCAACGGAACGGATCCGGGGCGTCCATGCGATCGAGTCCAGGCTCCAGCACCTTTCCACCGACGCCAAAGCTCTCACCCGCGAGGAGCTCATCACCCTCCTCCGTGAATGGATCGCCACCGCGCCCAAAGCAGGCATTCGCGTCGACATCTCCCGCATCATGAAATACGCGCCGGCCGAACTGATCGGGCGCGAGGCCGAGACCAGGATTCTCTCCGATGCCTGGGACCAGGTCGTGCGTGGTGAAAAGAAACGCCCCAACATCCTCACCTTCGTCGCCCTCGGGGGCGAGGGGAAGACTTCGCTGGTGGCGAAGTGGGCCGCGGATCTCGCGTTTGAGGACTGGCCGGGGTGCGACGCCGCGTTCGCGTGGTCCTTCTACAGCCAGGGGACGCGGGAGCAATTGGCGGCTTCGTCCGACCTGTTTCTCAATGAGGCCCTCACCTTCTTCGGCGATGCGGCGATGGCGGGCAGCGCGGCGGGCGCGTTCGACAAGGGCAAGCGGCTGGCCCGGCTCGTGGGCGAGCGGCGGGCGCTGCTCATCCTCGATGGACTGGAGCCGCTGCAATACGCGCCCACCTCGCCCACGCCGGGCGAGCTGAAAGACCAGGGCCTCGCCGCACTGCTCAAAGGGCTGGCGGCCACCAGCCACGGCCTGTGCGTCGTCACCACCCGCTACAGCATTCCTGACTTGCGCGCCTACGTGGGGAAAACCGTCGAGGAGAAAAAGCTCGAGCGCCTCTCCACCGAGGCTGGCGTCGCGCTGCTCCAATCCTTCGGGGTGAAGGGCAGTCTGCGGAAAACCATCCCTGGCGCCGATGGGCGCACGCTGTGGAACGAGCTCGAGAAGCTCGTCGAGGACGTGAAGGGGCATGCCCTCACGCTCAATCTCCTCGGCAGCTACCTGCGCGATGCTCACGCCGGGGACATCCGCAAGCGCGACCTCATCAAACTGGAGGAAGCCGACGAGGAGCAGGGGGGGCGCGCCTTCCGGGTCATGGATGCGTATGTGGCGGCGATGGCACCCAGTGGATTTCGCGTCTGGCTCCGGTGTCTTTTCAACAGCAAGGAGCGCGAACTGCGCGAAGATGGCCGGCGCGCCCTCGCGCTCCTGCGCCTCATGGGCCTCTTCGATCGGCCCGCCACGGCCGATGCCCTGGCGGCACTGTGGGAAGGAGAGGCCATCGCCGGGCTGACCGAGCCGATCATCGACATCAGCGAAGCGCAGCGCAACCTCGCCCTCCAGCGTCTGGAAGACGCGAGGCTGCTCACGGTGAGCCGGGCACCCGGTTCGGGAGTGCTCGTCGCCCTTGATGCGCATCCTCTCCTGCGGGAGTACTTCGGCCAGCGTCTGCGCGATGCGCAGCCCGAGGCGTGGCGGGCGGCGCACCGGCGGCTCTACGCGCACCTCTGCGCCACCACGCCGGACAAGCCCGACGCCACACTCGAAGACCTCCAACCGCTCTACCAGGCCGTGGCCCACGGCTGCCACGCGGGGTTGCAGCAGGAGGCGTGTGACAAGGTTCACCGCGACCGCATCACGCGAGGGAAAGAGTTCTACAGCTCGCACATACTCGGCGCGTTCGGTTCCGACTTGGGTGCCGTGGCCTGCTTCTTCGAGACTCCATGGAGCCGTGTCTCGCCTGCGCTCACGGAATCTGGCCAGGCTTGGTTGCTGAACGAAGCTGCCACCCGTCTGCGTGCCTTGGGCCGGCTGACCGAGGCCCTCGAGCCAATGCGGGCTGCACTTGAGATGGCCGTCAAGCAGGAAGATTGGAAACACGCCGCCGTCGGCGCCAGCAACCTGAGCGAGCTGGAGCTGACGCTGGGCGAGGTGGCCGGGGCGGTGGAGGACGCCGGGCTGTCCGTGACCTACGCCGACCGCAGCGGCGATGCGTTTTGGAAGATGAGCACTCGCGCGACCCATGCCGACGCGCTGCACCAGGCGGGCCGCCGGGCCGAGGCGGAGGCGCGCTTCCGAGAGGCCGAGCAGATGCAGGCCGAGGACCAGCCCGCCTACCCGCTGCTGTATTCGCTTCGCGGCTTCCTGTATTGCGACCTGCTCCTGTCGGAGGCGGAGCGGGAGGCGGGGAAGGCGGAAGGAGAACTGAAGAAGGAAGAAGGTCTTGCCGTGTGCCGCGCCGTCTCCCAGCGCGCGGCGCAGACACTCGAGTGGGCGACCGATGTAAACGCCCCGCTTCTCGACTTCGCCCTCAACCACCTCGCGCTGGGCCGCACCGCGCTCTACGAGGCGATTCTCGAATCGCGTAGGCGCCGAGATGAGCCAGCGCAAACCTCCTCCCCGCCGCCCACGCCCGATGCAGGTCAGGGTGGATTCACCTCTGCGGCGACGGAGCTGGACCAAGCCGTGTCCGGCCTCCGCCGCGCCGGCGCGCAACACTACCTCCCGCGCGGCCTCCTCACCCGCGCCTGGCTGCGCGGTCTCACCGGCCGGCTCACCGGCCCCGAGAGCGCGCAGAGCGACCTGGACGAAGCCTGGGAAATCGCCGAGCGCGGGCCGATGCCGTTGTTCCTCGCCGACATCCATCTGTACCGCGCGCGACTCTTCTTTCGCGAAGCGCGGTACCCGTGGGACAAGAACCCCGACGGTACGCCGCGCGGGCCCAAGGATGATCTCGCCGCCGCCCGGGCCATCATCTGCAGGGAAACCATCTGCCAAAAGGACGGAGTCACGTTGAAACACAGCTACCTCCGCCGCCTGCCCGAGCTCGAGGACGCCGAGGCCGCCTTGAAGCGCTTCGCGGACGCACCCGCACGATGAACGCACTGCCGCACAGCATCTTCATCAGCTACCGCCGCGTGGATTCCGTCTATGCGGTGGACCAGCTCGACGAGCGGCTGAAGCTTGCCTTCGGAGCGGATGCGGTGTTTCGCGATGCCAGCTCCATCGATCCGGGGGCGGTCTTTCCCGAGCGCATCCGCCGTGCGCTGGACGTGGCGCGGGTGGCTCTGGTGGTCATCGGTCCCGGGTGGCTGCGGGCGACGACGGACCCGAGCGACATCCACGGCCCCAGACGACTGGACGATCCCGCCGACTGGGTTCGCCTCGAGATCGAAACGCTCCTCGGGCGTGGAGAGGAGGTCTCGGTCATTCCGGTGCTGCTGGGTGGTGCCAGCGTTCCGAAGGCAGCCGACTTGCCTGACGCGCTCGCGGCCTTGCCCAGTCGCAGCAGGCTGACGCTCCCACCCTTCCCGAACTTCGAGGACTCGCTCCGCCAACTCGTTGAAGCCGTCGCCAAACTCCTCGGCGTCCCTCCGCGGCCCATTGCGGAGGTCCGTGCGGTGGTCGAAGAACAGCCGCGCTTCGGTGGGAATGGGTTCACCGTCACCGGCAGACAGTTCGTCGGTCGCGAGCAGGAACTGTATCTGCTCGACGAGGCGTGGGGCCGTACGCAGAAGGAAGACAAGATCAACATCGTGTCCCTGATCGGGCAGGGAGGCGAGGGCAAGAGCGCGCTGGTGCTGGAGTGGCAGGCGCGCCGGGCCCGGAGCGGCTGGCAAGGCGCACGGCGCGTCTTCGAGTGGAGCTTCTATAGCCAGGGCACCAGCGCACAGACCAGCGCCAGCGCCGATGATTTCTTCAACGCCGCCTTCGCCTGGTTCGACGAGACCCAGGAAGTGCCCAAGGACCCCGCCACCAGGGGCGCGAAGCTCGCGGAGCTCATCGCCGCCGAGCGAACGCTTCTCGTGCTCGACGGCACGGAGCCGCTCCAGCAACCGCCCGGCGGCTTCGGCGGCGAGCTCAAAGACCCCGCCATGAGGGCCCTGTTGCGCGGCCTGGCGCGGCACAATCCCGGCCTCTGCATCGTCACCAGCCGCACCGACCTCACCGACCTCGCCGCCTTCGAGCATGCCGGCGGCTCCTGCCTGCGCCACGCGCTCCATTCGCTCGACCCGGACGCCGCCCGCGCCCTGTTGCGGGAGCTCGGCGTGCTCGGCCCCGACCGGGAGCTCGACGAAGCGGCAGAGTGGTTCCACCGCCACGCGTACGACCTGAACCTGCTGGGCAACTACCTGGCCAAATGCACGCCCGACCACGACATCCGCGGCTGGCAGCAGCGCTTCCCGATCCTGAGAGAAGACGAGCGCATTCACCCCATTCCCGATGCCAATGGCAAACGCGCCGGGCACGGCGTCCGAATGCTCCGTGCCTACGAGCGCTGGCTCGGTGCCGACAGCCCCGCGCTGGCCGTCCTCCGCCTGCTCGGCCTGTTCGACCGCCCGGTGCGCTCGGACCTCCTCGACGAACTGCGAGCCGCGCCCGTCATCCCCGGACTCACCGAGGCCCTCGTCTCCCTGCCCGATGACGAATGGCTGCTCGCCCTGGGTCAGCTTCGGGAATTGGGGCTCGTCAACCGCGAGACGTTGTCCATGCCTGCCGGGAAGACGAAGGTAGAAAAGGTGAGCGTGTCCGCCGGTGAGGTCTCGGATGGAATGCTGAATGCTGCACTCGGGAACCCCGGCGTCCCCAAGGACATCAAGAAGATGCCCAGGGTCTTGGTGAGGCAACTGCTCGCCCGCGTCATGGCGGATCAAAAGAACAAGTTCGCCAAGTCCGCCGAGCGACCGCGCCGCGCGGTGAGCTACGCGCTCGACACGCACCCGCTGCTGCGAGCGCACTTCGAAGCCGGGCTCCGCGAGAAGCACGATGCCGCGCGGCGCGAAGGCCACAGCCGCCTCTACGCCTACCTCTGCGCGACCACGCCGGACAAGCCCGAAGCCACGCTGGAAGACCTCCAACCGCTCTACCAGGCCGTGGCCCATGGCTGCCAGGCGGGGTTGCAGCAGGAGGCGTTGAACAAGGTTTATATCGACCGCATCGGGCGAGGGGAGAATTTCTACAGCTCGAAAAAACTCGGCGCGTTCGGTTCCGACTTGGGAGCCGTGGCCTGTTTCTTCGAGACTCCGTGGAACCCCGTCTCGCCCGCGCTCACGGAAGCCTCCCAGGCTTGGTTGCTGAACCAAGCCGCTTTCACACTGCGCGCCCTGGGCCGGCTGACCGAGGCGCTCGACCCGATGCGGGTGTCTGGGGAGATGGACGTCAAAGTGGAGCAGTGGAAGGGCGCGGCTTGCAGCTACAGCAACCTGAGCGAGCTGGAGCTGACGTTGGGCGAGGTGGCCGGGGCGGTGGGGGACGCCGCACAGTCCGTGACCTACGCCGACCGCAGCGACGATGCGTTTCTGCAGATGGTCTTTCGCACGACCCATGCTGACGCCCTGCACCAGGCGGGCCGCCGGGACGAGGCGGAGGCCCGCTTCCGCGAGGCCGAGCAGATGCAGGCCGAGATGCAGCCCGACTATCCGCTGCTGTTTTCGCTTCGGGGCTTCCAGTACTGCGACCTGCTCCTGGCGAAGGCGGAGCGGGAGGCGGGGAAGGAGGAAGGAGAACGGAAGAAGGAAGAAGGTCTTGCCCTGTGCCGCCCCGTCGCCGAGCGCGTGGCGAAGACGCTCGACTGGTTGACGAACCACTCCACGAACGCCGCGCCCCTCGACATCGCCCTCGACTACCTCACGCTGGGTCGCGTCGCGCTCTACGAGGCGATTCTCAAATCGAGTAGCCGCCCTGGTGAGCCGGAGCAAACCTCCTCCCCGCCGCCCATGCCCGAAGCAGGTCCGGGCGGATTCGGCGCTGCAGCTAGGGAGCTGAACCACGCCATGTCCGGCCTCCGCGACGCCGGCTACCAGGAGTGCGTTGCGAGCGGCCTCCTTACCCGCGCCTGGCTGCGCGGTCTCACTGGTTCGCGCACCGGACCCGAGAGCGCGCAGAGTGACGTGGACGAAGCGTGGGAGATCGCCGAGCGCGGGCCGATGCCGTTGTTCCTGGCGGACATCCATCTGTACCGCGCGCGACTCTTCTTTCGCGAAGCGCAGTACCCGTGGCAATCCCCGCGGCACGACCTCGCCGAGGCACGCCGCCTAATCTTCAAACACGGCTACCTGCGCCGGAAAGAAGAGCTCGAAGACGCGGAAGCCGCTTGGAAGCATTTCGCGGAAGCAACCACACTATGAGCGGAATCACGGTCTTCATCAGCTATAGCCACGATTCCGACGAACATCGGGAGCAAGTGCTCGGGCTTTCCGAACGCCTGCGCAGGGACGGCATCGAGACACTCCTTGACCAGTATGTAAACGGAACGCCGGCGGAAGGTTGGCCGCGTTGGATGTTGAACCAGCTCGATGCCGCAAACTTCGTTCTTGTTGTTTGCACCGGGACTTACTATCGGCGTTTTCGCGGGACACGAAGTACCCGGCAAGGGCAAGGGCGTCGATTGGGAGGGGGCGCTCATTACCAGTGACCTGTACTCGGCCCGCAGCCGGTCGTTGAAGTTTCTGCCTGTCTTCTTGTCTTCCGTTGTCGAGGATTGGATCCCCGAGCCTCTGCGCTCCGGCACCCACTACGCCCTGACGTCCGAGGATGCCTACAAACGCCTCTACGATTTCCTGCTCCAGCAAGCGGGCGTCGAGCCAGGCCCGGTCGGCACGCTGAAAACCAACCCCCGGAAAAGGGGAACCGCACGAACCTTCGATGCATCGGCGCCTGCCGCGCGGCCCGTGGACATCTCCCGCATCATGAAGTACGCCCCGGCCAAACTGATCGGGCGCGGGGCCGAGACCAGGATTCTCTCCGATGTCTGGGACCAGGTCGTGCGGGGCGAGAAGAAACGCCCCCACATCCTCACCTTCGTCGCCCTCGGGGGCGAGGGGAAGACCTCGCTGGTGGCGAAGTGGGCCGCGGATCTCGCGTTTCAGGACTGGCCGGGGTGCGACGCCGCGTTCGCGTGGTCCTTCTACAGCCAGGGGACGCGGGAGCAGTTGGCGGCTTCGTCCGACCTGTTTCTCAACGAGGCCCTCACCTTCTTCGGCGACGCGGCGATGGCGGGCAGCGCGGCGGGGGCGTTCGACAAGGGCAAGCGGCTGGCCCAGCTCGTGGGCGAGCGACGGGCGCTGCTCATCCTCGATGGCCTGGAGCCGCTGCAATACGCGCCCACCTCGCCCACGCCGGGAGAGCTGAAGGACCTTGGGCTCGCCGCGCTGCTCAAAGGGCTGGCGGCCACCAGCCACGGCCTGTGCGTCGTCACCACCCGCTACAGCATTCCCGACCTGCGGGCCTACGCGGGAAAAACCGTCGAGGAGAAAAAACTCGAGCGCCTCTCCACCGAGGCCGGCGTCGCGCTGCTCCAGTCCTTCGAGGTGAAGGGCAGTCTCCGGAAAACCATCCCGAGCACGGATGGGCGGACGCTGTGGAATGAGCTCGAGAAGCTCGTCGAGGACGTGAAGGGTCACGCCCTCACGCTCAATCTCCTCGGGAGCTACCTGCGAGATGACCTCGCCGGGGACTTCGGCAA
>CAZLGP010000110.1:0-17239 GCA_964558905.1 uncultured Thermoanaerobaculia bacterium
CGACGATGTCCCTGCATCGACTCGTCGGCGCGACTCGCATCTGACGCCATCGCGCTCGCAATCCGGGCCGCCCTGGATTTCTGCACAGCCTCTCAGGGTTACCGGCTCCCGGCTAAACGGCGACGTAACGAAACACCACCACGTAGTGGCAAACGCTGCCGCCGAGGACGCAAAGGTGCCACACGCCGTGCATGTGCACCACGCGCTTCGAGAGTGCGAAGAACAGCACGCCCGCGGTGTAGACGACCCCGCCCGCGACGAGCCACCAGATGCCGGTCATCGGGAGGGCCTGCCTGAGCGGTCCGAACGCGACGACGACGAGCCAGCCCATGACCACGTACAGCGTGATCGAGACCAGGCGATGCCGGCCGTGCATGAAGATGTCCTTCGCCACGCCGGCGATGGCGAGTGCCCAGACGATGCCGAACAAGGTCCAGCCCCACGCGCCGCGCAGCGTCACCAGCGTGAACGGCGTGTACGTCCCGGCGATGAGCAGATAGATCGCGCAGTGGTCGAACACGTGGAAGACCTTCTTCGCTGGTCCCTGGAGACTGTGGTACAGAGTCGAGGAGAGGTAAAGCAGGACCATCATCGCGCCGTACACCGACAGCGCGACGATCCGCCGCGCGCCCGCGCCATTGATGACCGCGGCGGTGATGAGCACGGACGTGCCGATGATCGCCATCACGGTCCCGACGAGATGGGTGATGCTGTTGAAGAGCTCCCCGCGGTACATCGTCGCGAGGATAGCAGACGAGGGCGCAGGGCGCAGGGCGCGGGGGGGCAGGAGATAGCGGCACTCCTGCGCCCTGCGCCCTGCCCTCTGCGCCCTGACTAGAACCGGGCGCCGAGCGATACGCGGAACGTTCGCGGCGTCTGATAGGCGAGGTTGTTCAGTGGCTGTCCGAAGTTCGATGCGAACTGGTAGTGCCTTCCCTCGACAGGCGTCGTCGTGCGCGGGTCGAACGGTTCGAGCGTGCTCGAGCTCGCGGCGGTGCTGACGCCGCTGCCGAGACGCTGCGGGTCGCCCACGGCGTCTTCGTCGAAGACGTTCAGTACGTCGGCGTGCACGAAGAGGAAGCGGTATCTGTAGCGCAACGCCAGGTTCGTCGAGGTCACGTCGTCCGTCCGCAGCGCGCCGCGGTCGGAGAGGTAGTAGCGACCGTTCGGGACCGAGGCGTAGCCGGGATTCGAAGGTGCGCCGGCGTAGCGCGTCACGTTGACGGGAAGGCTGATCGAATACGCCTGACCGGAATCGAACGTCTGCAGCAGCGACGCATCGAAGTCGCCGAGCGTGACGCCGAGCCAGGCTCGGACGCGGTGGCGCTGGTCCCCGCGCAGGTAGCCCACGGGATTGTGGCGCGCGTACTCCATGAGCTCCGGGTAATAGATCGAGGGCACGAAGTTCGCGATCGGACCGTTCGCGGTCTCGCCCTCGTCGTTGCCTCGCAGCTTCGACCATGTGTAGAAGACGCCGGCATCGAGACGCGACGCGGTCCAGCGGCCCTGCAGGTGCATGCCCCGGTACGTGCGCTCGATGTCGTTCGTGTTTCGCACGAGGGCGAGATCGACGGGAATGCCGAGGGGCGTCGTCGTGCGGCGCGTGGCCTGCGTGATCGCGAGGGCGTAGAAGTCGCGCCAGTCGCGCGCGACGAGATCGACGCGGACGAAGCCGCCACGCCCGATATCGGCGCCGTAGCCGAGGGTCATCTCGCGCACGTACGGTGTCGAGAGCGTCCCGTCGAAGTACGTCGCATACCCGGGGACGTCGCGGCTGCCGTTCGGGCGGAGGTTCTGCGCGCTCGTGTTCGCCGTCCCGCCCTGCTGCCCGCTGAAGTAGGCGAACAGCATCTCCAGCGCCTGCGCGAGCGGCGCGGTGAGCGCGTTCTGGTTGATCGCCGGACCTCGGTACGCGAAGTCGATCGCCGCCGAGTTGCCCGCGCTCTGATTCGACGAGGCGATGGCGTTCGCAACGCGCGACGCATACTCCGCGTACGAGGCGCTCACGCGCTGGCGGCCGTCGGAGCGGATGTCGTACTGCACCGCGAGGCGCGGCGAGACCCGGGCGTCGTCGGCGGTGACGACACCGTCCGAGTCCTCGGCGTGGTTGCGGTCGTAGCGCGCGCCGAGGGTCAGGCTCCAGCGTCTGCCGAGGTTCCAGGTGTCGTTGAGGAAGAGCGAATCGGTGCGCAGTTCGTTCTCGCGCGCGGGAACCAGGACCGGATTCCAGCGGATGAACGTGCCGCCGCCGTTCGGGGTCGTGGGCGTGACGACCGGGTAGATCACGCCATCCTTCCACTGCGCGCGGGTGACGAACACCGAGAAGTCGCTTCCGGACTGACGGTCGTCGAGCAGATGGCGCTCGGTGAAGCGGTCCGCGCCGCCGACGAAGTGATGTCCGCCGGTAAAGTAGTTGACCTTCACGAGGACGTCGTCGTTGTTGCGCTCCTCGGGGTCGCAGATGCCGCAGAGGGACGGCGAGTTGAAGCGGGCGTTCTGGTTGGCGCGGTCGAGGATGACCGTGCCGGTCACGAGGTCGTTCGACAGCGAGCCGCTGCTGAGGGACATCGTGCGACGCGACACCTGGGCCTCGACGAGTGCGCTGGTCCCGAACAGGGCGTCCCAGCGCAGCGCCGCGAGCGTGTCCGGGTCGTTGCGCTCGGTGAGGCTGGCCGCGTCGTAGACGTTGTTCGAGGCGCGGCTGTTCTCCGTCGACGTGTCGATGCCGAAGTACGAGCCGACGACGTTGTGATTCGCCAGTGGGCGTGCCGTCACCTTCGCCTCGTAGCGCTTCTGGTCGTTGCTCTCGCTGTAGCTGAGCCGCGGCGAGGCGGGGGAGGGGACGTTGCCGGTCGCGGCGGGGATGGCGATGGTCTGGCGCGCGGTGTCGTTCCTCGCCCAACGTCCGGCCGTGAAGAACCAGATCCGGTCGCGCAGCAGCGGCCCGCCCAGAGTGGCTTCGAAGACGTGGTTGAGATGGTCCTCGCGGGCCTCGTTCGCCGGTGACTGCGAAGACCAGGACGGGTTGCTGAGCGAGTCGCGCAACGATCCGGAGAGCTCGTTGCCGCCCTGCTTCGTGATGGTCGCGACGACGCCGCCGGTGAAGCGGCCATACTCCGCGCTGATTGCGCCGGTGAGGACGGTCGTCTCGTCGATCGCATCCTCGACGTACATCGGCCGCATCTGCCCGCGCGTGTTCTCATTCACGACCACGCCGTCGATCGTGACGAGATTGTCGTAGCCGGGGCCGCCGGAGATCTGCAGGACGCCGTTCGACAGAGTATTCGCGCTCACGCCCGGCGCGAGCTGCGCCGTGGCGAGCTGGTTGCGCTGCACGGGGAGCCTCTCGACGTCTTCGAGAGGAAGAGTCGTGGCGACGTGCTTCGATTCGATGGCCGGCGCCACGTGTGCGGCAACCGTCGTCATCGTCGCGAACAAGACATCGACGCGGGCCGTCTGCGCGAGCTCGAGCGTCGCACTGCGGCGAGTCTCCGGAAAGCCCTCGGCGACGACGCGAACGCTGTACTCCCCGGGAGGCAGCGCCGGAAACAGATATGCGCCGTTGCGGCCGGTGACCGTGGTGCGCTCGCCCTGCAGCGATCTGGAGCTCACGGTCACCGCAACGTTCGCGAGGGGGGTATCGGCGCCGCTGACGGTGCCCGTCAGCGATGCGGACGTCTGCGCGGCGAGAGGAAGCGTCCAGAAAAGCAGAACGAGGAGTGGGGCTGCGAGCGCGCCCGACGAAGAAGCCCTCGCGACTCGCATCTCGCAACCCGCAACTCTCACGTCAGAACGGAACTTCCTCGTCGTCCTCGATCCCCGACGACGCCGGACCCGCGCTGGCCGCGCCGCGCGACTGCGACTGGCCGTAGCTGCTGCCGCGATCGTAGCCGCCACCGCCGCCGCCGTCGTCGCCGCGACGGTCGAGCATCTTCATCGTGTTGGCGACGATCTCGGTCCGGTACTTCTTCTGGCCCGATTCCTTGTCGTCCCAGCTGTCGGTGCGGATCGAGCCCTCGATGTAGATCAGTTTTCCCTTCTTCAGGTACTGGCCACAGATCTCGCCCAGTTTTCCCCAGGCGACGATGTTGTGCCACTCGGTGCGCTCCTGCTTCTCGCCGGCGCGGTCGGTGAACTTCTCGTCCGTCGCCATCGTGAACTTCGCGACGGTAGTGCCCTGCGGAGTCGAGCGGATCTCGGGGTCCTTCCCGAGGCGGCCGACCAGAATGACTTTGTTGATCATGAGCGATGATTCTCCTTGCCGCGTGTTGAAAGAAACGACGCGGAATGCGTGTGGAAAGCGGGATTCTAACCTGTTCCACCCGACGTAGAATCTCGTGCCCCTTCAGACTTGTTTCTGTGGGTGATTTGCGAGCGTCGGTGGGCCGGATGCAAGTCGCCGCGACGAGGCGATGCTGGGACATCGTCGAGGAGCGACGACGAAGCAGACGGTCCGCCGCCGCCGCAAAGCACCCACAGAAACAAGTTTGAAGGGGCACTAGGCTCATGAAGTGCGTGATTCAGCGCGTGCGCAGCGCATCGGTGACGGTCGGCGCGGAGCGCGTCTCGGAGATCGGTTCCGGTCTTCTGGTCCTGGGCGCGGTCGAAAAAGGCGACGCGGAGCAGACGATGCGCGACGCCGCGAAGAAGATCCGCGAGCTGCGCATCTTCGCGGACGAGGCGGGGAAGATGAACCGCGACGTCTCGGAGGCGGGAGGGGAGATCCTCGCGGTGTCGCAGTTCACGCTCGCCGGCTCGATCGTGAAGGGACGCCGCCCCAGCTTCGACAACGCCGAGGAGCCGGGCCGGGCGCGGGAGCTCTTCGACCTGTTCCTGCGGGAGCTGGCGTCGACGGGGATCGTCGTGAAGACGGGCCGGTTCCGGGAAATGATGGTCGTCGCGCTGGAGAACGACGGGCCGGTGACGTTCGTCTGGCCGTGAGCCGGCCCGGGAGTCCACGGTCTGTTGCCCAAACGCCCGCGTAGCGGGCAAGAGGCAATAGCCCCCGGCTTCAGCCGCAATGGCGTTAACTTTAGGCGAGGGCGTCGTCTTGTTGGCGTTCAGTGACTCTCCCCACTCGACGCGGAGAGAGTGGCCTGATCAGCGCCGGAGGCGCGGCAGAGGGTAGCCGGTGGCGAGCGCGGAGCGCCGCCACCGGAAGAAGACGGCGTGCAGGAAGCCCGCCCCGGAGGGGCGGAAGAGGTTCTCTGCCGCCCCTCCGGGGCGGATCATTCGCGGACGCCCACGTTTCCGGTGGCGGCGCATTCGCGCTCGCCACCGGCTACCCTCTTTACGCGCCTCCGGCGCAGGTGCCCGAGCCTAAAGTGAACGCCATTGCGGCTGAAGCCGGGGGCTATTGCCTTAGCCCGCTACGCGGGCACGGCCGGAGCCCCGCGACGCGGGCATTTGGGCGAGGAGCGACGACGCAGCAGACGGTCCGCGCCGCCGCAAAGCACCCACGCTTTCAGCCTTGCAACGACACGGGCTCCGCAAGTCGCATTGCGATTCGAGGTCACTGTACGGGACCGCCGCCGTCCGGCGGCTGATCCCCCACGCGGCTCGCATGCGGCACGCCGCGCTTCTCCTACCTCAGCGGCGCCGCCAGAGTCGCCAGGCCGAGGAACAGGAAGAAGCCGCCCGTGTCGGTGAAGGTCGTCACGAAGATGGACGACGAGACGGCGGGGTCGAAGCCGAGACGTTCGAGCAGCAGCGGCACGACGCCGCCGGCGATGCCGGCGATCACGAGGTTGCCGCACATCGCCGCGAGGAGGACGGCGGCGAGCTCCCACTCCCCGGTCCAGTAGCCGACGATGAGCGCTGTGATCGCGCCGATCGCGGCGCCGTTCATCATCCCGACGAGCGCCTCCTTCCAGATCGGCCGCAGTCCGGTGCTCCAGTCGACTTCGCCCATGGCGAGCGCGCGCACGAACACGGTGAGGGTCTGCGTCCCCGCATTGCCGCCCATACCGGCGACGATCGGCATGAACACGGCGAGGGCCGTCCACCTCTCGATCGTCGGCTCGAAGAAGCGCACGACCGACGCCGCGATGAACGCCGTCACGAGGTTCACCGCGAGCCAGGGAAAGCGCGTCCGCCAAGTCTCGCGCGCGGGCGTGGTCACGCGCTCGCTGGCCGCGACCCCGCCCAGGTGCAGCAGGTCTTCCTCGGCCTGCTCCTGGATGACGTCGAGCACGTCGTCGACGGTGACCACGCCGACGAGCCGGTTCTGCATGTCGACGACGGGAATCGACAAGAGGTCGTACTTCGACACGAGCTGCGCCACTTCCTCCGGGCTCGAGTCGACCTGCGTCCGCACGACGCTCTGGACCATGATGTCCTTGAGCCGCACGACGGCGTTGGCAAGAATGAGGCTCCGTAGCGAGAGCACGCCGACCAGATGCTGGTCGCCGTCCACGCAGTACACGTAGAAGAACGATTCCTTGCGCGGATACTGGCGAATGGCCTCGATGGCCTGTCCGACGGTGAGCTCTTCGTCGAGGGCGAGGAACTCGGTGTTCATCAGCGACCCGGCGGTCTCTTCTTCGCCTTCCATGAGCGATTCGAGCTTCGCCCCCTGCGTCGCGCCGAGGATCTCGAAGATGCGGGCCCGGCGATCCTCCTCCAGAAAATCGAGCAGGTCGGCGGCGTCGTCGGGTGCGGACGAGCTGCAGATCGAGGCCAGCGTGGCGTCGTCGACGTGCTTGAGGATCTCGTTGAGATCGGACTCGTCGAGCTCGAACAGGGCCCGGGCCGCTTTCCCCGCCTCGATGAGCAGCGACAGGATGCGGTTGCGGTCTTCCTCGAGCAGCAGCGGAAGGACCGGCGAGATGTCCGCGGGCAGGGTCTTGTCGATGATTTTCCGGAGCTGCGGGTACGCGCCATGACGCAGCAGCTTCGTCAGAAGCTGCTGATAGGAGCGCGCCTGCGGCGGCGCGGCGTGCGGCACAGGTGCGCGTGGAGCCACGAGCCGCATCCTAGCAGTAGTTGCCGGTTGCCAGTTGCCAGTTGCCGAGGCGGTTCGTCGAGGAGCAGGATCCGCCGACAATTGCCAAAAAAGTCCACAGCTGCGGCTGGCGATGAACCGACGGGAACTGGCAACCGGCAACCGGCAACTCATACAATCCCCGCCATGACCACGCCCACCGCTCCCGATCCCAAAATGGCGCCCAAGTCCGAACCGGCCCTGCAGCGCCAGTTCGTCAACTTCATGTTCTTCCGCGTCGACCGCGCGTTCCGTTCCCTGAGCGCGAACGAGAAGATCGACGCGAAACGAGAATTCGCGGAGATCATCAGGAAGTACAGCGGCCCGATGATCGTGCTCCCTTACTCGACGGTCGGACTGAAGGCGGGCGTGGACTTCATGCTCTGGCGCATCGGCTTCGATCTCGATCCGTTCCAGCGCATGGCCGCGGACATCAACAAGTCGATCCTCGGCCGCTATCTCGAGGTGCCCCAGTCGTACCTGGCGATGACCAAGCATTCGCAGTACGTCGAGGAACACGTCCACGAAGGACAGGAAGGACGCCGCCTGCGCATCGTCCCAGGGAAGCGCCCGTTCCTGTTCGTTTATCCGTTCGTGAAGACGCGCGACTGGTACTTGCTGCCGATGTCCGAGCGCCAGCGGATCATGAACGAGCACATCGCCATCGGACACAAGTACCCGCGCGTGAAAATCAACACGACCTACTCGTTCGGCCTCGACGATCAGGACTTCGTGGTGGCCTTCGAGTCCGACACCGCCGACGAGTTTCTCGACCTCGTGCAGGAGTTGCGCGAGACGGAGTCATCGAAGTTCACGGTGCGCGACACGCCCATGTACACGTGCCGACGGTCGACTCTGGAGGAGATCATCGAGTCCATCGGATGACCCCAGCGCCACGCCGCGGAAGCGGCTCGAAATGGAGCCGAGGCTCGCCACCATCGCCACGGAGACGCCGAGGCTCACCACCAGCACCGCCACGACCGCGCGCCGTGGCGCGGCGCCGCGCCGGAACGACACCACCGCCAACACGAGGGCGACGAGAACACAAAGCGCGCTCACGACGCCCGCACCGAGGAGGCGCGTGTAGATCGCGTTGCCGACCGAATCTCCGGTGAGCCACCACGGCTGTCTCCCCGGCAATATCGCGCTCATGATGAACGCGACCGTACCGCGGAAGGCCAGCACCGCCGACACACCTGCCGCGACCGCAATGCCGGCCATCCACCAGAGATTCTTCGCACGCGGGGATAGCGCATCGCCACGCGAGGAAAGGAGCGCGATGGCGAGGGCGAGCAGCGTCGCGGCCATGGCGATCCACGCGGAGGCCAGAGGGAGCCGCGCGGCCTGCCAGATGCCGAACGCGATGGCGCCGATGCCACCACCCGTTACGGCCATCTCCTGAAGGGTGCGATTGATGGTCCACAGCGCGAAACACGACGCGAGCGCAACGCCGGCGTACGCGACGGCGAGCAGCGACAGCGACGCGGAAGCGTAGCTCCGCTGCCGCCGCGCCAGAACGAGGATCACTGCGAACAGGACGACCGTGATGGCGCCGACGAGGGCGATCCAGGGAACGGTTTCGTGCTCGGGGCCGAGAAGGTATTTCAGACTCATGAGGATTCTCCCTGTCGATTCGCGCCGTATCTACTTGCCCGGCGCCTGTTGCGCCGCCAGTGACGTCAAACCGGACAGCCCGCCGAGCCCCATGGTCTCGACCGCGCTGGACGGAACGATGACCATGGACCCCTTTTCCTTGATGGCCTCGTAGAGCATGTTCATGGCTCGCAGGTGCAGAGCCACGGGGTGGCTCTCGTACTCCGCCGCGGCGGAGACGAAGCGCGAGGCAATCTCCGTCTCGGCGGTGCCGAGGATGATCCGGGCCTGGCGCTCGCGCTCGGCCTGAGCCTGGCGGCTCATGGCGTCCTCCAGCGCTTGCGGGATCTTCACGTCGCGGATCTCGACCGAGTGCACCGTGATCCCCCACTCATTGGTCTTCTCGTCGAGGATGCCCCGCAACTGAGCGCCGAGGCGCTCGCGCTCGGTGATCATCGCGGCGAGCTCCGCGCGGCCGATGGACTCCCGCAGCGCGGTCTGCGCGGACAAGGCGACCGCCGCGAAGTAGTCGGAGACTTCGAGCACGGACTTCTGCGCGTCCCACACCGTCCAGAAGACGATGGCATCGACGTCCACCGGCACGGTGTCCCGGGTGAGGGCCGACTCGGCGGTGACGTCGGTGACGCGTACGCGTTGGTCGATCAGGTGCGTGATCTCGTCGACGATCGGGATGATGAAGAAGAGTCCCGGCCCCCGCAGCGCCTGGAACTTCCCGAAGCGTAGAACGACCGCCTTCTCCCATTGGCTCGCGATCTTGATGCTGAACAGAGCGAGCAGCGCAACGCCGACGATGACCAGCGGCGCGACGAGCATCTGCTTCGCGAAGAGAATCGCCGCCACGAACATCGGGATGGCGAAGGCGGTGAAGCTCACACCATTGACGTAGCGGCGCGCGCCCCCGCGGACGTCCCCATCGTCGGTGATCCCTTTTCTCGCGAGTGCTGCAAACGGCACGTTCATGTTTCCCTCCCTCGGGCCTTCTCGGCCCTTTCGACGAGCGCTTCGACGACGTCGTCCATCGGGACGCCCAGCGCCTCTGCATTGGCCAGGAGCCGGTCAATCAGATCCTGGAGCGCCTTCCGCTTCTCACGCGACTTCGCACCGGTGCGCGCCGCGACGAAGGTTCCCGTTCCCTGCTGCGTCTGCACGATCCCTCGGATCTCCATCTCCCGATAGGCCTTGGCGACGGTGTTGAGGTTCACCGAGAGGTCCACCGCCAGCTGGCGAACCGTGGGCAACTGCGTCCCCGGCTTCAGACGCCCGTCGCCGACGGCAAGAAGCACCTGGTCGATGATCTGCCGGTAGAACGGCACGCCCGACGAGGAGTCCAGACGAAAGATGTGGTGTGATGTTGTCATAGACAACTAGTACAATAGGTACAGCAGACGGACTTGTCAAGGGGCGTGAAGAAAGAAATGGCAATTCGTTAGGTAGGCAATGACCGCCAACCGTCAACCGCTGTTGGCTTCGTCCTCGCCCTTCTCCGTTCCCTCGATCACCGGCCGCTCGACCTCATGCAGGCCGCCGCCATAGGTGCCGCCGCCGGTCGTGCCGAAGACACCGCCCTCTCCCTCCGGGACACCGTAGCGGCCGGGACCGGAGTGCGCGGCTTCGTCATAACCTTCGTTCGTCGGATCGTCCTTTTCACGCGGAGGCGTGGATCCCTCGGCGTTGTAGTCGATGTCGTCTTTGTGAGTCGCCATAATGAACATCGTGAGTGCAAGAACAACACCCCTGCTTCTTCTGCTCGTCATCGCCCGCGCCACCTCGATGTCGAACATCGAGCGTGTTCAGCCGTACAGCGCGGTCGGCCTGCGGCGGATCGCCCTGGATTGAACGTGCTGACGCCGCTCCCGGTCGACGATCACGTCGACGCGATCGTCTCGCTGGTACGCGCGGAACGACGCGCGGTCATCCTCGCACCGCCGGGAGCCGGCAAGACCACCCGCATTCCCCCTGCGCTCACCTCCCTCGGCCGTACGATCCTGCTCCAGCCGCGGCGCGTCGCCACGCGCGCGCTCGCGCGCCGCATCGCCGCGGAGCGCCGCTGGACGATCGGCGACGAGATCGGCTGGCAGATCCGCTTCGAGCGGCGCTTCTCGACGCGCACGCAGTTGCTCGTCGCCACCGAGGGCATCCTCACCGCGCGGCTGCAGTCGGATCCGCTGCTGAGCGATTTCAAGGTGGTCATCCTCGACGAGTTTCACGAGCGCAGCATCCACGCGGACCTCGCCCTCGCTCTCGTCAAGCAGGCCGCCGACACGCGCGACGACCTCGCTGTGGTGGTCATGTCCGCCACGATGGACGCCGACCCCGTCGCCCGCTTCCTCGGCGGCGCGAAGATCGTCGAGATCGACTTGCGCCGCTATCCGATCGAGATCCGCTACGCACCGGACGTGCCGATGGCAGAGGCGATCCACGACGTCACCCGCGATGCAAGGGGCCACGTCCTCTGCTTCCTCCCTGGGGTGCGGGAGATCGAGGAAGTACGCCGCGTGATTCCGAGGGCGTTGCCGTTGCACGGCTCGCTCGCCGTCGACGACCAGGAGCGCGCGCTCGCACCGAGTCGCGAGCGGAAGATCATCCTGGCCACGAACGTCGCCGAAACGTCGCTCACCGTCGAAGGCGTGACCGACGTCATCGACTCCGGTCTGCAGAAGATTCTGCGCTTCGATCCCGAGACCGCGATCGATCACCTCGTGCTCGAGCAGATCTCGCTCGACTCCGCCGATCAGCGCGCCGGCCGTGCGGGACGCACGGGACCGGGACGGGCGACGCGGCTGTGGGACGAACGGATGATCCTCCGCCCGCACCGTGAGCCGGAGGTCCGCCGCGTCGATCTCGCCTCGCCGGTCCTCGACATCGTCGCCTGGGGCGGCGATGCGCAGACCTTCGAATGGTACGAAAGACCGCCCGACGATCGCATTGGCGCCGCGATCGAACTGTTGCGGAGGTTGGGGGCCCTCGAAGGTCGCATGGCCGAGCGCCTGCGCGGCATTCCGCTGCATCCCCGGCTGGCGCGCGTGCTCCTCGACGCCGGCGAGAACGCCGTGCGCGTGTGTGCCCTGTTGTCCGAGGACGTACGCAACATCGGGAGCGGCGACGCGCTCGCGCTGGCGGACTCGCCGCGGCTCGATCTCGCCGCGCGAGAGCTGCGGCGCTACGCGAAGGGAAAAGGCGACGCACGGCGCGCGCTGCTCGCCGGCTACCCCGATCGCGTGGCCATGCGCCGGGAGCCTGGCTCGTTGCGATTGCTCCTTTCGAGCGGCACCGGCGCCGCGCTGGCGAAGGAGAGCGGCATGCACAGCGGCGAGTTTCTCGTCGCCCTCGATGTCACCGGCGGCGCGGAGTCGCTGGTACGCATCGCGAGCGTCGTCGAGAAGGAATGGCTCACGCCGACGCACGAAGACGTGGTGCATGAATACCGAGACGGCAAGGTGCGCGCGACGAAGCGCGTCTGGTACGACGCCCTGCTGCTCAAGGAGATCAACGTCGAGCCCGACCCCGAGCAAGTGCGCCGCCTCACGCCGAAGAAGGAGCTCGATCCGGAGCTGCAACACCGGATGGCCTTCGCGGGCCTGGACGCGCAGGATAAGAGGCTCGCCCACCTTGCACCCGAGCGGATCGATCTCCCCAGCGGCCGCAGCGCGAAACTGGAGTATCGGGAGGATGGCTCGGTCGTGGCGTCGGTAAAACTACAGGAGCTCTTCGGCCTCGCCGACACGCCCAAGATCGGGCCCCACAAAACGCCGGTGACCTTCGCGCTGCTCTCCCCGGCGGGGCGACCGGTGCAGGTCACACGCGACCTGCGGTCGTTCTGGAACGGCGCGTACAAGGAGGTGCGGAAGGAGCTGCGCGCGCGGTATCCGAGGCATCCATGGCCGGAGGACCCGTGGACCGCGCAGGCGACGCACAGGACGAAGAGAGGGTGAAGGTGCTGGGTGCTGGGTGCTGGGTGCTGAGTTCCCAACCGTCCAGGCGTCTACGCACTCAGCACTCAGCACTCAGCACTCAGCACTCAGCACTCAGCACTCAGCACCCAGCACTGTGCGTCACACGGTGACCATCGCCTCGAGGGTGTCCATCCGCATCACGTTGAGCGTCGATCCCTTGATCTCGATCACCTTCTTCAGTTTCAGGCTGGTGAGGAGGCGGGTCACGGTTTCGCGCGTGGTACCGATCATCTGGGCGATCTCTTCGTGCGTGAGGAGGACTTTGAGGCGCATGCCCTTGTCGGTCGGCTCGCCGCCCTGGTCGCACCAGTCGAGGACGAGGCGGGCCAGCTTCTCGGTCGTGCTCTGGGCCAGCCCGAACGAGCGGATCTCGCGCTGGGCGGCGTAGTAGTCGCCGCTGAGCTGGCGGGCCACGCTCATCATGGCGTCGCGGTCGTTCTGGATCCAGGACATGAACTCCTCGGTGCGGATGAAGTTCACCTGACAGGGCTCGACGGTCTCGGCCGACATCTCGTACGACTTGGCCAGGAGCACGGCGCTCGAGCCGAGGAGCTCGCCGGCCCCGGCGATGCGGACGATCAGCGTCCGGCCTTCGCTCGAGGACGTGGTCAGCTTCACCTTGCCCGAGCAGAGCACGAAGACCCCGCGGGCCGTTTCGCCCTCCACGAACAACAGCGACCCTTTCGGATACATCGCCGTGAACTTGATCTGCTCGAGCATGGCCACCGAGGGCGGCGTCATCGCGCAGAAGTTGCTCCGATGCGTGCAGGTCGAGCAGTTGTGGGAGACCTGGAGATTGTACGGGCTGGGCATTTCGTTTTCCTCCGTGCTGGCGTGCCGTTTGTTACCTGATGCAGTGTCGTTCATCACATCGCGTTTGCACACGCGTTGACGGGTAGTGTTCAGGCACAGGGGTGGGTAGGGCGCGAGCTACCCCATGGGGTGGGAAGTGCTGGGTGCTGGGTGCTGGGTGCTGGGTGCTGGGTGCTGAGTGCTGGGTGCTGAGTCCCGCCCGCCCGCCTACTCAGCACTCAGCACTCAGCACTCAGCACTTAGAATGCGCCTCGAAAGGAGATGCCGTGTTCCGAATCCTCGCGGCCTTCGCCGTCGCCGCCACTCTCGTCGCGCCGGCACTGGCTCAGCAGCAACCTACCAGCATGAACGCATCGATGCAGAAGCTCGAGATGGAGCTCGTCGCAAAGTACGGAGAGGCTCAACGCGCGCGCCTGCAGCGCGGGATGAATCAGGTCGCGCAGTTCTGGCGCGCCGAGGATGGCGACGCCGAGGCGTTCGAGAACCTCGTGCGCACCCACTTCGCTGGCGATCCGCAGACCCTCGACGCGCTCTTCAGCCGCGCGCAGTTCGTTCTCGAATCGATCTACGGGCACATGACCGAGATCGGCCGCGACCTGCAGTGGCAGTCGGACCTCGACGTCGGACCGGTCTATCCGTTCGACGAGATCCTCGCCGGCTACGCACCCGCCGCGCACATCAACGACGACTTCTTCGCGAACAAAATCGCGTTCATCGTCCTCCTCAACTTTCCGATCACGACGTTGGAAGAGCGTCTCACGGAAGGCGAGAAGTGGTCGCGGCGCCAGTGGGCCGAAGCCGCGCTGGCCCTCACCTTCTCCAAACGCATCCCCTCCGAGGTCAACCTCGCCGTGGGCAAGGCCTCGGCCGAGGCCTCGCAGTACGTCGCCACCTACAACATTTGGATGCATCACCTTCTGGATGACGAGGGCAGCCGCCTCTTCCCGGCAAGGATGCGCCTCCTCGAGCACTGGAACCTGCGCGACGAGATCAAGGCCAACTACAGCGTCGAGACGAAGACCGGACTGCCGAAGCAGCGCATGATCCAGCGCGTCATGGAGCGGATCGTCGATCAGACCATCCCCGAGGTCGTCGTGGACAACCCGAACGTCGACTGGAATCCGTACACCAACGAAGTGAAGGCCGCGGCCGTCGACGACGCCGAGGAAGGCGAAGGACGCCCCGCGCCCGCAAAGATCACGAATGCGCGCGAGCCGGACACGCGCTACGCGAAGATCCTCCTCACGTACGACGCCGTGAAGCTCGTCGATCCTTACTCACCCACCGCACCGACGCACATCCGGCGCAGCTTCGAGGAAGGGCGGCAGATGCTCGAGTCGCGCGTCGACGCGATGCTGAAGGACGTCGTCACCTCGCCGCTCGTGCCCCGAGTGGCCAAGCTGATCGAGAAGCGCCTCGGCCGCAAGCTCGAGCCGTTCGACATCTGGTACAGCGGCTTCCGCTCGCGCGGTGCCTACACCGAGGCCGAGCTCGACGCAATCACGCGCAAGCGCTACCCCACGGCCGAGGCCTACAAAAAGGACATGGCCAACCTGCTCGTGAAGCTCGGCTTCACGAAAGAGCGCGCCGAGTACCTCGCCGCGAACATCGAAGTGGATCCCGCCCGCGGCTCCGGCCACGCCCTGGGCTCGGGACGGCGCGGCGACAACCCCCGCCTGCGCACGCGCGTCGGCAAGGAGGGGATGGACTACAAGGGCTTCAACATCGCGGTCCACGAGATGGGCCACAACGTCGAGCAGGTCTTCTCGCTCAAGCACATCGACTACTACACGCTCAATGGCGTGCCCAACACCGCCTTCACCGAGGCCCTGGCCTTCGTGTTCCAGGCGAAGGACCTCGAGCTCCTCGGACTCGCGTCGCCGACCGAGGAGTCGAAGGCGCTGCAGACCCTGAACGACTTCTGGGGAACCTACGAGATCGCCGGCGTCGCGCTGGTCGACATGGCCGTCTGGCACTGGATGTACGACCATCCGAACGCGACGCCCGAGGAGCTCAAGAACGCGACCGTGCAGATCTCGAAGGACATCTGGAACCGCTACTACGCGCCGGTGTTCGGGAAGAAAGACGTCGTCCTCCTCGGCATCTACGCGCACATGGTCAACAACTTCCTCTACCTGCCGAACTATCCGATCGGCCACCTCATCGCGCACCAGATCGAGGAGCAGATGGAGAAGGCCGGCAACCTCGGCGCGGAGTTCGAGCGGATGTCCGTGTACGGCTCACTGCCGCCGGACCAGTGGATGAAGAACGCGACCGGCGCGCCGGTGAGCGCAAGCGCGCTGCTGCACGCAACGGAGAAGGCGCTGAACGTCGTGAAGTGAGCGCCATCCGGTGGCTGCGCGCCTTCGCGCTTGCCACCGGCTGATATGGAGTGACCTTGTCAAGTCACGCCGCCCGTGATGCCTTTGATTTTGACTTTTCTCTACATGAGCTTTTGCTTTTGGTTCTTCGGTGGAACTGTCCCGTCGGCCGAGGAGAATGCAGCGACGATGATCACACTGATATACGCGGGTTGGTTACCGCACGACATGTGTCCGTCGGGAGCTGCCTCGTTCTACCTTCGTGAGTCACGGATGCTCTCGTGTCAGTAATAGCCGGTGTGGAGGGTTCTCCTTTCGATTGCCGGAACCCTCGGCCGACGGCGCAGTTGCACCATGTTGATGCGTTCAGGGATGTTCGATTTGACCGATCGCCCAGATGAAGCCGAGTAGCTCTCGAGCCACGGCGACGACGGCCACGGTCGATTTCTTGTTGCGACTCGTGAGACGGTAAAAACGTGCGTTCAAGCGCTTCTCGCACTTCTCGGCAATGTCGACGATCGCCTGTGGCTGGCCGTTGCGCCGGGCCTTGATCACTCGGCCTGGCGAGGATCTTCGCTGGTAGTGCCAGCCTGCCTCCACCACCACCCGACGTACGTGAGCGTTCCCGGTCTTGGTGATGGAGAAGCGTGTCGTCTTGTCGCCCGTTCCATACTCGGAAGGAACCACGCCGATCGCCGCCATCAGCTGCGGCGCCGTCGCGAACCGGCGAAGATCGCCAAGCTCGGACAAGATCGTGATCGCCGAGATCGTGTTGATCCCTCGTAGGGTTCGCAACGCATTCAGATACGGCTGGTACTCAGGCTTCTGAGCCGCCAGCTCGATCTGCTGATCGTAGAGCTTGAGTTGCTCGAGCCGGTGCTCGAGCTCCCCGACGAGCCCGGCCAGAACGAATCGGCTGTACTCGCCCTCGAGCTTGATCGCTCGCAGCCATGCCCAGAAGCGCAACGTCCACGACTGTCCGTCGCGGTACCGGTGTCCGTAGCGGAGCAGCAGGTGGATGATCTGCTTCCGCGTCCGACCGATGTCCTTCTGAACCGAGGCTCGCCCCCTCACCAGATCTCGGAGTGACTCTCGGTTCGCGTCGGGAACGGCGATGAACGTCAGCTCCCCGGAGCGAAGGTATCGACCGAGCTTGGCCGCGTCCCGTCGATTGGTTTTCACCTTCTCCCCGGGCTTTTTCGGAGTCAGCGCCGGCGCCGCCACCTCACATTGAATGCCGGCCTCTCTCAGCCGCCGGTACAAATCAAATCCACATGGCCCCGCTTCATACACCACACGCACCTCGCCATCGAGCTTCTTGAAATGGCTCAACAGCCGCTGGTATCCCTTGCTGTCGGGCACGAGCTCGAACTCCTTGCTCGGCCGCTCCTCCTCTCCTCGGTAGTGCGCGATCGTCCATTTGTCCGCGTGATCATCGATGCCAATCCAATGCATAATCTTCATGACCCGTTCCTCCTTGTATGTGGCTCTGTTTCTCAGTTTCAACCCACGAGAAAGTACACCGAGCGGGCGGGTCACTCCATCTTCTCTACCCT
>CAZLGP010000111.1:0-45511 GCA_964558905.1 uncultured Thermoanaerobaculia bacterium
GGCCTGTCTGCTTCGCCGCACGACGATTTCGCTCCTCAACATAGTGTCAACTATGCTTTCGTCGCGAAATCGCCGTGCGACTCGCATCCAGGCCACTCTCGGCTGTCTCGCGACGAAAGGCTGTGAGAAATGCGGGCTAGGCGTGCGCGCGGACGACCAGCGGGAACAGCTTGCGCCGTCCTTCGGTTACAATGCGCGTTCCTTCAGCCGGAGAGATGGGTGAGTGGCTGAAACCAGCGGTTTGCTAAACCGCCGTAGGGCCTAAAGCTCTACCGAGGGTTCGAATCCCTCTCTCTCCGCCAGGCGACACGGCCGCCGGCGCTGGTTGGGCAAACCTCTCACGCGCTCGCCGCACGAAGGAACACACCTCCAGAGAGCCGGATCTTCAGTTGCACGCGCTCGCTCGCCCTTCGGCTGGTCAGGCCCGCGTGAGCTTGGCGAAACGGGCGATGAACTTCTTCGTGCCGTGGCGCTCGAAGTAGACCGACAGCTTCGCGTCCTGCCCGCTGCCCTCCATCGTCAGGATCGTTCCGACACCGAACATCTCGTGACGCACGCGCTGGCCGCGTTTGAGCTCCGCGGAAGCCGGCGTGTCGGCCTGATTGGCCGCGCGAATCGCGCCGGGGTCGAATTGCACCGGACCGTTCTGGAAGAATGACATGACACCGTTGACGTTCGCACCTGGCCGCGGAGCACCGGGGCGCGCCGGCGGCCCGCCGGCCGCTGGCCGGGAGGTCATCACCGGCCGGCGGCCGGTGGACCGGCCGTCCAGCGGACGGCGTTCCGTCGGAGCCTCGCGCCAGCTCTGCGACGAGTAGGCCCGTCCCAGCCGTACCTCTTCCCGCGCCTCCTCGGGGATCTCGGTGAGGAACGGCGACGGGCTCTGCTCGCGGAACCTGCCGTGCACGCGCCGCTCGTACGCGTGGATGCAGAACAGCATCTCCCGCGCTCGGGTCATCCCGACGTAGCAGAGACGGCGCTCTTCCTCGAGGTCGTCAGTGCGCTCGAGCGACTGCGAGTGCGGGAGGATCCCTTCCTCCATGCCGACGAGAAAGACCACCCTGAACTCCAGCCCTTTGGCAGCATGAAGGGTCATTAACGTCACGCCTTTTTGTGACTCATATTTGTCGAGATCGGACATGAGCGTCAGTGAGTCGAGCCAGTCCGCGAGCAGGGCCTGCGGGTTCTGCTCCATGTATTCACGCGCGGAGTTGATCAGCTCCTCGAGGTTCTCGAGGCGCGACTCGTCCTGGAGATCGCGCGACTCCTGCAGCATGCGCCGGTAGCCGGTGCGCAGGAGAACGTAGTCGACGAGATCGGGAATCGGATTCGTCGCCGCTCGTTGGAGGTCGTGGACGATCTCCCGGAACTCGCGGACAGCCTTGGCCGCGCGCGCCGGCAGGAACGCGAGGTCGCCCTCGACGACCGTCCAGAGGGACAGGTTCTGCGCCGCGGCCTGTTCGGTGAGCGCGTTGACGGTCGTGTCGCCGATCCCGCGCGACGGGACGTTGATCACACGCTCGACGGACGGCGTGTCGTGGGGGCGGATGGCCAGGCGGATGAAGGAGAGGATGTCCTTGATCTCCGCGCGCTCGTAGAACTTCACCCCACCCACCACCGAGTAGGGCAGGTTCGCGCGCAGCAGCTCTTCTTCGAACGGCCGCGACTGCGCGTTCGTCCGGAAGAGGACCGCGAAGTCGGTGAGCTTGTAGCGGCCGCTGAGGGAAGAGATCTTCTCGAGCACGAACTGCGCTTCCTCGCGGTCGTTGCTGCACGTCACCACGCGGACCGGGTCGCCCTTGCCGCCGCGGGTGAAGAGCGTCTTTCCCTTGCGGGCGATGTTTCGTGCGACCACGCCCGTGGCGGCGTCGAGGATGTTCCCGGTGGAACGGTAGTTCTGCTCCAGCTTGATGATTGTTGCTCCCGGAAAGTCCTGCTCAAAATTGAGAATGTTATTGATGTCCGCTCCACGGAAACGATAAATGCTCTGATCTTCGTCTCCCACGGCAACGATGTTCCCGGCCTTTCCGGCCAGGAGCTTGACCAGGACGTACTGCGCTTTATTCGTGTCCTGGTACTCGTCGATGAGCAGGTGCCGGAAGCGGTCGTGCAGCTCGTTGCGCACGTCCTCGTGCTGCTCGAGGAGCCCGACGTAGTTGCCGATCAGATCGTCGAAGTCCATCGCGTCGTACTCGCGGAGGCGTTTCTGGTAGAGGCGGTAGATCTCCGCGACGCGGGCGCCGAAGAAGTCGTGGTTGGTCTTCTCGTACTCGACAGGGTTGATCAGCTCGTTCTTCGCGTGCGAGATGCGGGTGAGCACCGAACGGGGCGGAAAGGCGTCGTCGTTGACGTTGAGCTCGCGCATGCAGCGGCGGATCAACGTCAGCTGATCGGAGGTGTCATAGACGGCGAAGGACTTCGTGAAACCGAGACGGTCCGCGTACCGGCGGAGCATCCGCAGCGAAGTGGAGTGGAACGTCCCGATCCAGGGCCGGTAGCCGCCGGCAGGGGGGACCAGCTGATCGACGCGGTGGAGCATCTCCGCGGCGGCTTTGTTCGTAAACGTGACGGCGAGGATGTTCTGCGGGCGGACGCCGAGCTCACCCATGAGGTAGGCGATGCGGTAGGTGATGACGCGGGTCTTCCCCGACCCGGCGCCGGCCAGCACGAGCAGAGGGCCCGTGCCGTGGGTGACGGCTTCGCGCTGCTGGGGATTGAGTCCGGAGAGATCGATCATGATGATGGGCCGAGGATAGCAGTCCTGGGGCTGGGTGCTGGGTGCTGCATGCTGGGTGCTGGGTGCTGAGTGCTGAGTGCTGAGTGCTGAGTGCCCTTCGGCGCGGCGTCGGGACTCGGACTCACGACTCGGCGCGGTGACAGGGAACGCATCCCGTTGTGATTCTGTTCTGTCGGGAAACGCGGGGTTTCAGGTTAGACTTTCGCGTCGCTTCGGTCTGCTGTCCCTGGAGGCATCATCATGCTCATGTTCGGTTCATTTGGTCCCATGGAGTTGTTGCTCATTCTGGCCATCGTGGTCGTGATCTTCGGCGCCAGCAAGCTGCCGCAACTCGGCAAGGGCCTCGGCGAAGGCATCTCGAACTTTCGCGACAGCTTCAGCAAGGGCAGCAAGGACGACAAGGCCCTCCCGAAGTCGTCTGACGAAAAGTAGTGAAGTGGCTCATCACCGGTGCGAGCGGGATGCTCGGCACCGATCTTCGGGACGAGCTCGCCGGTCGCGGTGAGCCGATCATCGCCCTCAGCCGGAGCGATCTCGACATCACTGACTCACGCCTGGTGAAGGCGGCCGTCCGCGAGCACGCACCTGACATCATCGTCAACTGCGCCGCATACACGAAAGTGGACCTCGCGGAGTCCGAGGAGGCGGCGGCGAACGCCATCAACGGGTCGTCGGTGGAGTTGCTCGCAGCCGCGGCCAACGAAGCGGGCGCGTTGCTCGTGCAGGTCTCCACGGACTTCGTCTTCGACGGCTCGAAGGGCGAGCCGTACGAGGTGAGCGATCCGACCGGACCGCTGTCGGCGTACGGCCGCTCGAAGCTTCTGGGCGAAGTGGCCGCGGGCCACGCCGAGAGGCACCTGATCGTTCGCACCTCGTGGCTCTTCGGCTCGCACGGCCCGAACTTCGTCGAGGCGATCCGCAATCAGATCCGGAAGGGAGCGGATCCGCTACGCGTCGTCGCGGACCAGCGGGGACGGCCCACGTATACGCCGCATCTCGCGCGCGCGATCATCCGCCTGGCGACCCAGTCCGCGGAGGGGGTGGTGCACTACGCCGACGCGAAAGAGTGCTCGTGGCACGACTTCGCCTGCGCCATCGCGGCGGAGAGCGGCTCGGACGTGACGGTGAAGCCCGTGTCGAGTGACGAGTTCCCTCGCCCCGCGCGGCGCCCCCCCTACTCGGTGCTGTCGACCGAACGGTACGAGCGTCTGACGGGCGTCGCGCCGGATTCGTGGCGGGACGGGTTGCGCGACTATTTTGGAGCCCGGAGATAGCACCTCCGCTTTTTCTATTCGGGTGCCATCGAAAGCGGCGTGGCCTCCGCACTCCAAACTGCATACATCAGATACTCGACGTTCCCCTCCGCGCCACGGATCGGACTGACGATCACGTCTCTCACCTCGAAGCCGTTCTCCTTCGCGAACTCCACCACCGCGTCCACGGCCGCCTGCCGCTTCGCGTCGTCGCGGACGATGCCGCCTTTGCCGACGTCGTGTCTGCCGACCTCGAACTGCGGCTTGATCAGGGCCACGAGCTCGCCGCGAAGGAACTTCGCCACCGCGGGCAGAATCAGTTTCAGGGAGATGAACGAGACGTCGATCGACACGAAGTCGATCGGCTCGTCGAAGCTCTCGGGCTGCAGGTAGCGCGCGTTCACCTTCTCGCGGTTGACAACGCGCGGGTCGTTCCGTAGGGACGAGTCGAGCTGGCCGTAGCCCACGTCGATCGCGAACACCTTCGCGGCGCCGTGCTTCAACATCACGTCGGTGAAGCCGCCCGTTGACGCACCGACATCGGCGCACACTTTACCGTGCACATTGATGTCGAATATTTTCAGTGCATGGGCGAGCTTCATGCCCCCCCGGCCGACCCAGGGATGCTCCAACTCCGCGATCCGCACCTGGTCGCCGGCATCGACGGTCGCGCCGGCCTTGTCAACGAATTGGTCGTTGACCAGAACCCGCCGGGCCATGATGAGCGACTGGGCCTTCGAGCGCGTATCCACCAAACCGCGATCGACGAGCGCGACGTCGAGGCGCTGCTTCTTCATTGGTTGACGACGGTGAAGCCGGCCTGTGTGAAGTGATGATCGAGACGGGTCGCGCGCTGGTGGTGACCGTCAAAACGATCATGGAGAGCAATCAGGAACCACGTATCGACGAAATACGTCTGCATCACTTCGCAGCCGCGCCGGTCTTCTTTCCGTAGACGAATTCGTCGATGTGATCGGAGTCCTTCCCCCGCTCGTGGCGGCGGATCAGCTCCTCGTCCGGAATCTGGTTTCCGGACTCGATGACCATCTGCGCAACTTCGCCGAGCGTCGCATACCGCCGCGTCCCCACGAACTCCCGGACCCGCCTGGCGATCCCTTCCGGGTGGAGGTCGTACTGCGCCCGCAACACATCCTGCGATCCGTGATGGACGTACTCGTCCGGGATGCCGATCCGGTGGAAGTCCACATCCCGGATGCCGAGCTGCTCGCAACGCTCCATGACCGCGGAGCCGAAGCCTCCTGCGAGTGAGCCTTCCTCTACGGTAATCACACGCGAATTAGGCTTACAGTATTGCAGGATCAATTCGTCATCCAAAGGCTTAATGAAACGCGCATTGATTACCGTTACGTTAATCTCGTCTTTTGCGAGGATGTCCGCCGCGTACATCGCCGGCCAGACCTCGTTCCCGATGGCGAAGATCGTCGCCGCGTCACCCTCGCGGAGAACCTCGCCCTTGCCGATCGGCAGCGCCTTCAGCTCGGCGTCGAGTGCCACGCCCGCGCCGTTGCCGCGCGGGTAGCGCAGCGACGCCGGATGGCCGCATTCGAGCGCCGTCTTGAGCAGGTGCCGCAGCTCGTTCTCGTCCTTCGGGGCCATGCAGATCATGTTCGGGAAGACCCGCAGATAGGCCATGTCGTAGATGCCGTGATGGGTCGGGCCGTCCGCGCCGGCGATGCCGCCGCGATCGAGTGCGAATACGACCGGCAGGTCCATGATCGCCACGTCGTGAAAGACCTGATCGAACGCGCGCTGCAGGAACGTCGAGTAGATCGCCGCGACCGGCTTCATTCCCTGCGTCGCCATGCCGCCGCACATCGTCACGGCGTGCTCCTCGGCGATGCCGACGTCGAACATCCGCTCCGGAAACGCCTTCCCGAACTTGTCCAGCCCCGTCCCTTCCGGCATCGCCGCGGTGACGGCCACGATTTTCGGATCGTGCCGGGCCAGCTCGATCAATGCGTCCGCGAAAACGGCCGTATAGCTCGGCGGCTGCGGCTTGTCGGACTTGCGTACCTCGCCCGTCGGGATGTCGAACGGATTCACGCCGTGCGACCAGATCGGTTTGTTCTCCGCGGGCGTGTAGCCCTTGCCCTTCTTCGTGATGACGTGGATGAGAAGCGGGCCATCGTAGTCGCGATTCGCCTCGAAGATCTGCAGCAGACCCGGCAGATCGTGCCCGTCGTAGGGCCCGAGGTATTTGAAGCCGAGCTCCTCGAACAGCGTGCCCGGCACGACCATGTTCTTGAGCACCTGTTCCATGTCGTGCGCGAGGCCGTGCAGCTTCCCGCCGATCAGCGGAATCCGATCCATCACGCCCTTGGCGAGGTCCTTCGCCTGGTGGTAGCGCTGGCCCTTGATGATCTGATTGAGATACCCCGACATCGCCCCGACGTTCGTCGAGATCGACATGTCGTTGTCGTTCAGGACGATCATGAGCTTGCGCTTGAGGTGTCCGGCCTGATTGAGGCCTTCGAGCGCGATTCCGCCCGACAGCGCTCCATCGCCGATCACCGCGACCACGCGGTAGCTCTCCTTGCGGAAGTCCCTCGCGAGCGAGATGCCCACGGCGGCCGAGATCGAGGTCGATGCGTGGCCGGCGTTGAATACGTCGTACTCCGACTCCTCGCGCTTGCAGAAGCCCGAGATACCGTTGTGCTGGCGGATGGTGTGGAAGGTGTCGCGGCGCCCGGTGATGAGCTTGTGCGGATAGCTCTGATGGCCCGTGTCGAAGACGATCTGGTCGCGCGGCGTGTCGAACATGTAGTGCAGCGCGAGCGTGAGCTCGACGACGCCGAGGTTCCCGCCGAAATGGCCGCCGACGCGCGAGACCACGTCGATGATCTGGTCGCGGATCTCCTGCGCGACCTGGGGGAGCTGACGGCGATCGAGCTTGCGAAGATCGCGCGGCGAGTCGATCGAATCGAGTAGTCGTGGCATTGTTTTTCCGGTTTCTCAGCCGCTCTCAGGAGCGACGCTCGCAAATGTAACGTGCGATCGGGGCGAGGGTATTCACAGGGCCGGCGATCATATCAGCGTTGCTCAGGGCTTCCCGGAGCAGCCGGTCCACCTCGGCCCGTGCAGCATTGACGCCGAGGAGCGCGGGCCAGGTCAGCTTTCCCTGAGCCACATCCTTTCCCGCCGTCTTCCCGAGGGTGGCCGAAGACTCCTCGATGTCGAGCAGATCATCGACGACCTGAAAAGCGAGACCGAGCGCGTCCGCGTACCCGCGCAGTGCTTCGAGCTGGTCATCGGACGCCCCACCCATGAGTCCGCCGAGCAGAACCGAGGCGGTAAAAAGCTTACCGGTCTTATTGCGGTGGATGAAGTTCAGCTCGTGCAACAGGGCGCCGCGGTCGTCGCTTTGCTCCTGCGACCGCTCCGCGACGATGTCCGCGACCTGTCCGCCGATCATCCCGGTCGAGTCGACCGCCTTCGCGACCTCGGCGATCGCGCGCACCTGTCGCGCCGCCTCCACGCCCTCCACCGGTCTCGCGAGCCACGAGAACGCTTCGGTGAGGAGGGCGTCGCCCGTGAGCACCCCCATCGCCTCGCCGTAGACGACGTGGGTGGTCTTGCGGCCGCGGCGGAGATCGTCGTCATCGAGCGCCGGGAGATCGTCGTGTACGAGCGAGTAGGTGTGAATCAACTCCAACGCACAGAAGGGGACGAGCAGCGGCTCGATCGTCGCGCCGACCGCTTCCGCCGCGGCGATCGCGACGATGGGCCGGATGCGCTTCCCACCGCCGAGAACCGCGTAGCGCATCGCTTCGTGGATCACGGCAGGCGGAGTGTCCGCGGGAGGAAGGTTCGCGTCGATGGTACGGTCGACGAGCGCACGCTTGGCGTTCAGGTACTCGCCCAGATTCACTCCGCGACTTCCTCGTCGGGCAACTCGTTCTCGAAGGGCTCCGTCACCGGCTGTCCTTTCGCATCCGCGAGAATCAGCTCGATCTTCTTCTCCACCTCTTCGAGGCGCTGGTGGCAGAAACGAGAGAGCTTGATGCCCTCCTCGAAGAGCTGCAGCGACTCGTCGAGAGGCATCTCTTCCCCTTCCAGGCGCTGCACGATTTTCTCGAGCTGCTGGAACGCTTTTTCGAACTCGTTGGCCTTCGCGCGGGTCGCCATTGTCTGCAGTTTATCCCGCGCGTAGACGCGGGATCTACGGCGGCGCCGTACCGATCGCGCCAGTCGACAGCGACCGCGCGGGATAACCAGAGATCCCGCGTCTTCGCGCGGGATAAACTAACCTCCATCCGGCCAGAGGCTCTCCACGCCCAACGTCTTCGAGTCCACCGTGGCGTTGAGGCGTCCTTTCTTGAGCTGCACCTCGATGTGCTCGCCGACGTGCACCTGGCTGGAGTCGAGGATCGGCTTGCGTCCGCGCCTGGTGCGCGAGAACGCGATTGCGTAACCGCGCGAGAGGACCGACAGGGGCGAGACCGCCTGCAGCGTCGCGACGAGGCCGCGCAGACGATGGCGCTCGTGCTCGATGCGCGCAGGATATTTCGCGAGCGGCTCGTCGCACGCGCGGAGGCGGACGCGCAGCGATTTCGCTCGCGCGTCGAGCATGCGGAACAGCAGCATGCGGCGGCGCTCGAGACGTTCGCGCATGATCGCTGCGCGGCGCACGACCATCCCCAGCCGGTCTGAAGACGCGAGATGGCGCAACTCGTGGCGGTAGTTGCGGACGCGGCTCTCCAGCACGTGCCGGACCCGGCGCGTCATGCCATCGACGTACGCACAGATCTCGCTCTTCGCCCTGATCACGATCTCCGCGGCCGCGGAAGGCGTCGGTGCGCGGAGGTCGGCCACGAAGTCACAGATCGTGAAGTCGGTCTCGTGTCCGACGCCGGAGATCGTCGGAATCTCGCACTCGGCGACCGCCCGGGCGACGATCTCCTCGTTGAATGCCCACAGATCCTCGAGCGAGCCTCCGCCGCGCACGATCAGCACGACGTCGTGCAGCTTCCAGGTCGAGAGATGCCGGAGCGCCGCGGCAATCTCGCGTCCGGCCGTCGCGCCCTGCACGCGCACGGGGTAGATCTGCAGGGACAGTCCGTCGAACCGGCGTCCGAGGACGTGGAGGAGGTCGCGGATTGCCGCGCCGGTGGGGCTGGTGACGACCGCAATCCGTTGCGGCAGCATCGGGATCGGTTTCTTTCGCGCCGCATCGAAGAGGCCTTCGTCCGCGAGCCGCTTCTTGAGCTGCTCGAACGCGAGCTGCAGCGCGCCGAGACCCGCCGGCTCGGCCGCGACGGCGTTGAGCTGAAACTCGCCCTTCGCCTCGTAGATGGTCAGCCGTCCGCGCACGATGAGCTGCAGCCCGTTCTCGATCCGGAACCGCAGAAAGCGGCCCTGCGTGGCGAAAAGGACCACCCGGATCTGCGAGCGCGCGTCCTTGAGGGTGAAGTACTGATGTCCCGCCGCCGACCGCGTGAAGTTCGAGACCTCTCCTTCGACCGAGACGTCGTTGTAGCGGTAGAGATCGAGGTTGATCTGGCGGATCAACTCCGAGACCGAGTAGGTGCGCGGCCCGTTCATCGTCGCAATGATGTCACGCGCTCCAGTCCGGCACACCGCTAATAACTCGGCATCCGAATTGCCTTGTACAAGAGGTGTCGGCCACGAAGTGGCCCCCGGAAGACTCGAAAACAACAACTTCAACAGGAGTCTGATCATCATGATGAAAAACCTGATTCACAACTCTATGGCCGCGGCGGGATTTGCGGCTCTTCTTCTGGTCGGTGCATGCGCCAGCAACGATGGCATGGGCGACCGGACCGATGTGGGCGACGAGCTCGTCCAGGTGCGTCCGGAACAGGTCGGTGCGGACTCGTCCGTCTATCCGGCGCCCGGTCCTGCGAAGGTCGACAGTGACGGCAACGTCTACGCCTCGAGCGCGGCCCCCGGCACTGGCAATGCGGCCAACGTCGGCACCAACACCAACGTCAACGTGATTCCGCAGAAGAGCACTGTTCGCGTGACCGAGACCGCCACGCTCGTCGAGCCGGCACCGGTCATCGAAACGACCACCGTCGATACGACGGCCACCATGGAGACCACGACGACCGTCCCGATGACGTCCTCGGTTCAGACGACGACCACGACCACCATGGCCGACGATGAGCCTGCTCCGACGCGCACCCGCCTGCGCAAGGACTGACGGGTTTCTCCATTGTCTCTTAGGCCCGGGCTTCCCGCCCGGGCCTTTTGCGTAGGGAGGTTAGCCCAAGGTTAGCCCGCATTTCTCACAGCGCGAGGGGATTCGCTTGACAGCCCTGTGAACCGATTCGCTCACGCTGTGAGAAATGCCGCTCAGTCGCAGCTCGATTCCGTCAGCGGACCTTCCGCGCGGCCCTCGATGAACTGGCGCACGACCGGGTTCGGTGATGCCTGGAACTCCTCGGGCGTCCCGGCCTCGATGATGCGGCCGCCGCACAGCATCGCCACACGGTCTGCGATCTTGAACGCGACCTTCATGTCGTGCGTGATCGTTACGGTGGTCGTCCCGAGCTTCTCATCCATTTCCACGATCAGATCGGCGATGACGTCGCTGATCACGGGATCGAGACCTGTGGTCGGCTCGTCGAACAGCAGGATGTCCGGTTTGAGAGAGATCGCGCGCGCGAAGCCGACGCGGCGCCGCATGCCGCCGGACAGCTCCGAAGGGCGCTTCTTCTCCACGCCCTGCAGGTGCACGTCGTCGAGACACTCCTCCACGCGGGTGCGGATCTCGGCCTCGGTCATCTTCGTGTGGCGTCGAAGCGGGAAGGCGATGTTCTCGAACACCGACATCGAGTCGAAGAGCGCCCCTTCCTGGAAGGCCATCCCGAAGTGGCGGCGGAAGCGGTTCAACTCCACCTCCTTCATCGTCGTGATGTCCTCGCCCGCGATGAGCACGCGTCCACGGTCCGGCTTGAGCAGGCCGATGATGTGCTTGATGGCGACGCTCTTGCCCGTGCCGGATCCGCCGACGATCACCAGCGACTCTCCCATCTCCACGTCGACCGACAGGTCGTTCAGCACCTGTTTGCCGTCGAACGCCTTGTAGAGATTCTGAAGTGAGATCGTCTGCATGATCAGAAGAGGAGCTTCGTCAGGAAGAAGTCGCTCAGGAGGATGATCAGCGACGCCGAGACGACCGCGTTCGTCGTCGCGCGGCCGACGCCTTCGGCGCCGCCGGTGGTGTGGTAGCCGCGCACGCAGCCGGTCAGGGTGAGGATCAGTCCGAAGACGCCTGCCTTGACCAGACCGCTCCAGACGTCGCTCAGCTCCAGGAACTGAAACGTGTTCAGCTTGTAGGCGACCGGGTTCGTCTTCAGCAGCTTCACGGCCACGAGATAGCCGCCGTAGATGCCGAGCGCGTCGCCGAGGATGCAGAGAAAGGGCAGCATGACGACGCCGGCAATCACGCGAGGGACGAAGAGGTACTGGATCGGCTCGGTCGCCAGCGCCTTCAGCGCGTCGAGTTGCTCGGTGACGCGCATCGTTCCAATCTCCGCGGCCATCGACGACCCGATGCGCCCGGCCACCATGAGGCCGACCAGAACGGGCGCCAGCTCACGCACCATCGCCAGCGACACGACGCTGGCGACGAACTGCTCCGCGTGCACGCGCTGGAAGCCGGCGAAAGTCTGGAGCGCGAGCACCATCCCCGTGAACATCGTCGTGAGGAACACCACCGGGATGGAGTCGACGCCGACGCGGACCATCTGGCGGAACCACTCCTTCACGTCATACGGCGGACGGAAAGCCCACAGGATCGTGCGCCACAGCGCGTCGAACCAGATACCGGTCTGTTCGAAGAACGAGATGAAGCGCCGTCCGATGCGGTCGAGGATCGTGGTCATTCGCGGTAGAGGCGCGGCACCCGTTTGCTCACGTTGCAGAACACCTCGTACGAGATCGTATCAAGTTTCGCCGCCAGCTCTTCGGCGGTGATCCCGTCGCCGACGAGAACCACTTCGTCGCCGACCGCCGCGTCCGGGACGTCCGTAACGTCGATCGTCACGAGGTCCATCGACACCCGGCCGACGACGGGCACGCGGCGGCCGCGCACGAGAACCTCCCCGCAATTCGACAGGCGGCGGTTGTAGCCGTCGGCGTATCCGACCGGGAGCGTCGCAATGCGGCTCGAGCGACTCGTGAAGAACGTCGTGCCGTAGCCGATGGCGTGACCGGGCGGAAGCTCTTTGAGACGGGCAATTTCGGTGCGCCAGCGCATGACGGGCTCGAGACGGGAGGGGGCAGGGGGCAGGGGGCGGGGGGCAGGAGGAGCATCTCCGTCTCCTGCTCCTGCGCCCTGCGCCCTGCGCCCTGCGCCCTCGTCGTCGAGAGGGTTCGCTCCGAAGAGTGCGAGGCCAATCCTCACAAAATCACCGGGCGCGATCCCGCGCATCGTCGCCGCGCTGTTCGACGCGTGATGCAGCGGCGCGCTCACGCCGGCCTGGCGCAGCGTTTCGAGGAGCGTCTGGAAGCGCGCGAGCTGCCTATCCGTGAACGGGTCGCGCGGATCGCTCGCGTTCGCGAAGTGGGTGTAGATCGCGTCGACGCGCAGGCGCGGCGCCGAGCGGATCAGCTCCACCACGCGCGGAAGCTCCGTCTCGACCACGCCCAACCGGCCCATGCCCGAGTCGATCTTCAGGTGAATCGGGACGTCGCGCTCGCGAGCGACGCGCACGGCGTGCTCGAGCTCCTCGGGGCCGGGAACGCCGAGGGTGACGTCGTGGTCGAGCGCTGCGTGTACCTGGGTCTCGCTGAGCGGTCCGAGGACGAGGATCGGCAGCGCGATCCCCGCCTTTCGCAGCTCGAGCGCCTCCTCGAGGAGCGCGACACCGATCATCGCCACCTTGTCGGGAGAACAACGCTGCGCGAGCGCGACCGCGCCGTGCCCGTAGGCATCGGCCTTCAGCAGCGCGATGAGACGCGTGCCCGCCGGAAGGCACGAGAGGATCGCGTCGATGTTGCGCTCGAATGCGCCGAGGGAGATTTCCGCCCAGGTAGGACGGAAGTCTTCGAGTCTTCGAGTCTTCGAGTCTTCGAGAGAATCCCCTCGACGACTTGGCGACTCGACCGCTCGACGACTAGGCGGAGTAGACATTCAGATTCTGTCCATTCATGGGCCGCGAACGGTCCGATGCAAGAAACAGGATCGTTTCCGCGACTTCCTCCGGGGTCATCGACGCCGGAGCGCCGCCGCTGGCTTCGGCCCACATGGGCGTGTCGACCGAGCCGGGACTCACGCAGTTCACCCGGACGCCGTGGGCCTTCACCTCCACCGCCAGCGCCTCGGTCAGCGAGATCACCGCGCCCTTGCTCGTGCAGTACGACACCGAGCCCGGGAACTTCTCCGGTCCGGGCACGCCGGAGATGGAGGCGACGTTTACGATCGCGCCGGCGCGCCGCTCGATCATCGACGGGAGCGCGCGTCGACAGGTGAGATAGATGCCGTGCACGTTGATCGCGAACATCTCCTGCCACTCGTCGAACGTGGTCTCGATCAGCGGCGCGGGATCGATCATGCCGGCGTTGTTGACCAGCAGGTCGACGTGGCCGAAGTGGGTCTCGGTGGCGGAGAAGAGACGCTCGACGTCGCCGAGGACGCTCACGTCACCGGGAACAGCCAGCATGCGGTCGCCGGCGATGCGAGCCAGCTTGTTCCCCGAGCGTGCGAATGCCACGACGCGCGCACCGCGTCGTACGAGCAATTCCGCCGTGCACCGCCCGATGCCCGACGAAGCTCCGGTAACGATGGCAACTTTTCCGTCGAATTCGCTCATAATCCCCAGGCTACCCCATTCTGAAGTCGACGAGAGGAGAAGTCATGGACCCGACCGTCAACGCCCTGGTGAACCTCTTTCTCCGGTGGATTCACGTCGTAGCCGGCATCATCTGGATCGGCCATCTGTATTTCTTCAACTGGGTCAACGCCCAGTTTCAGGCGAAAGTCGAAGGACCGACGAAGAAACTCATCAACCCCGAGCTCCTGCCGCGGGCGCTGTACTGGTTCCGCTGGGGAGCCATGTGGACGTGGATCACGGGGATTCTGCTCCTCGGACTCATCTACTACCACGGCAAGATCGTCTTCGAAGGGGACTACATCCAGACCGGGAACGTCTGGCTGTGGCTGGCCATCGTGTTGGTCATCCTCTTCGTCGGATTCCTGGTCTACAACGCCATCATGAAGGCGATCGCCAACAAGGTCGTGGCCGCGGCCATCTGCCTGGTGCTGTTCGCCGGCGCCTACCTGTTCCTCGAATACGTCGGTCACTTCGGCGGGCGCTCGCTGTACATCCACGCGGGCGGCATCCTGGGAACGGTGATGTTTCTCAACGTCTGGATGGTGATCTGGCCGGCCCAGAAAAAGATCATCGCCGCCCTGAAGGCGGGTACGCCGCTCGCGCCCGATTCCCCGGAAGTGAAGATCGCCGGGCTGCGCTCGCGCCACAACACGTTCTTGTCCGTGCCGCTCGTGTTCATCATGCTCAGCAATCACTACGGCGAGATGTACGGCAACACCGCACGCGACCTTTGTCTCGCCGGTGTGATCGTCCTCGGTTTCGTCGCAGTGCGCCTGCTGTACGGCAAGGCCGCGAAGGTCGAGGGGATGTAGCTCCGCCTTGCGCCTGCTCCAGATCGATGCGTTCGCTTCGCAGGCATTCCGCGGCAACCCCGCCGCGGTCTGCCTGCTCGATTGCGAGCGTGACGAGACCTGGATGCAGAACGTCGCCGCGGAGATGAACCTCTCCGAGACGGCATTTCTGCTCCGCCGCGACGACGGGGACTACGCGTTGCGCTGGTTCACTCCGTCGGTCGAGGTCGCGCTCTGCGGCCATGCGACACTCGCCAGCGCGCATGCGCTGTACGAGGAGCAGGGACTCGCTTCGGTGCGTTTTTACACGAAGAGCGGCGTTTTGACCGCCAACCGTGTCGGCAATGCGATCGAGCTCGACTTTCCGGCGACGCCTGAGCAGCCCGCCGGCGCGCCGGAAGGACTTCTCGAGTCCCTCGGCGTCGCCGCGCCCGTCTACGTCGGCCGCAACAAGTTCGACTTCATCGTCGAAGTCGCTTCGGAGGACGAAGTCCGCGCGCTCGACCCGGATCACGCCCGCCTCCGTCGCATTCCCGTCCGCGGCGTGATCGTCACGAGCCGCTCGACCTCTTTCGACTTCGTCTCCCGCTTCTTCGCACCCGGCTCGGGGGTCGACGAGGATCCGGTCACCGGCTCCGCGCACTGCTGCCTCACGCCCTACTGGTCCGCGAAGCTCGGGAAGAACGAGATGACGGCGTACCAAGCGTCACGCCGCGGCGGGGTCGTGCGCGTGCGCCTCGCCGGCGATCGCGTGAAGCTCGGCGGCGAGGCGGTGACGATCCTCCGCGGCGAGCTGACGGCGTAGCTGTAGAGGCGGCGACTCGCCGTTGCCGCTCTCCACATACAATCCCCGCGTATGAACATCCGGGAGATGCTCGAGCGGATCGAGTACGACACGCTGGTGCCCCAGGCGGCCAAGAGCGCCGACACGCGAGGGCGCGATCGCGCGGAGGACGAAGACGACATCCGGCCGTCGTATCAGCGCGATCGCGACCGGATCATTCACTGCAAGGCCTTTCGCCGCCTCAAGCACAAGACCCAGGTGTTCCTCGCCCCCGAGGGCGATCACTACCGCACGCGACTCACGCACGTGCTCGAAGTGACGCAGATCGCGCGAACCATCGCCAAATCCCTTCGCCTCAACGAAATCCTCGCCGAGGCGATCGGTCTGGGACACGACCTCGGGCACTCCGCGTTCGGACACGCCGGCGAGGCCGCACTGAACAAGCTCGTGCGCGGCGGGTTCGATCACTACCGGCAGTCCGTTCGCGTCGTGGAGAAGCTCGAAGACCTGAATCTCACCATCGAGGTGCGAGACGGAATTCTCAAGCACTCGAAAGGGGAGAAGGGCGAGCTGCTGCGCAAGAGACCGAAGGCGCGCGCGCTCACGCTCGAGGGCGACATCGTCCGCATCTCCGACATCATCGCGTACGTCAATCACGACGTCGACGACGGCATTCGCGCCGGGATCATCCGCGAAGACGACATCCCGAAAGAGATTCGCGAGACCCTCGGCAAGACGAAGAGCCGGCGCATCGATCGCATGGTCCGGGACGTCATCGACGCCACGCTGGCCTGCGACTACGAAGCGATCATGATGACCGCCGAGGCAATGGAAGCGCTCGAGGCGCTACGGAAGTACATGTTCGAGAACATGTACCTGATCCGTGAAGTGCGCGGCGAGTTCGAGAAGGCACAGAAGATCCTCACCGCGCTTTTCGAGTACGTCATCGCGCACCCGGAGGAGTTTCTCGAAACGAGGAGCGAAGAGCCCGTCGAAAGGCTGGCCATCGACTTCATCGCGGGGATGACCGACCGCTACGCGCTGAATCTGTACTCGAAGTTGTTTCTGCCGAAACCGTGGGTCAGTTGAGGGGACCGGGTGCTGAGTGCTGGGTGCTGGGTGCTGAGTCCCGCCCGCCCGACTTTACTCAGCACTCAGCACTCAGCACTCAGCACTGCCTCACTTCTTGCCTTTCTGAGGCGCGACATTCAATAGATCGCGAAGGTCTTTGCCGGCTTTGAAGCGCACGTTTTTCGAGGCGGGAATGTTGATGGTTTCCTTCGTACGGGGATTGCGGCCTTCGCGCGCCTTGCGCTCGGTCACGGAGAAGCTGCCGAGCCCCGGGATGGCACAACGTTCGCCACTCCGGCAGCTGTCCGAAATGTAGTTGACGAACGCATCGAACGCCGCCGCGGCCTCTTTCTTCGAGATTCCGGCCTGTTCGGCGATGGCGTTGATGACATCACCCTTACCTGGCATTGGCCCCTCCTCGATCGATGGTAGCGGATCGCCTCGTCAATCTAGGGTCCCCTCATGCGAAAGTCAACGCGAGCCGCGACGCATTGCAACGCACCCGTGAACGACAGACACGATCTGCGCGTGACTCCACGTCAGAGGTGCAACAGAAAGGTGCTGGCCGTTGTGGGGATCGAGCTGTTCGGGAAGGATCATCGAGGCCGTGCCCCTGGCCCGCGCCCAGCGCACGAGGTCGAGCGCGGCCTCGTCGTTGCCCTTCGTCAACTCGTGTTCGGCCAGCCACAGCGTGCAGAGGATCCACGGGTTTCCGCCATTCTCGTAGATGCGGTGATACACATCGTTTTCGTAGCGGGCGATCCCGCCGACCTCCGTCCGCACCGCGAGTCGCTCGCGAATGGCGCGCATCGTTCCTTCGACGAGCGCGCTCTCCGCCGGAAAGACGCCGAGGTAGAAGGTCGCGAACGCGGACGAGTCGACGGTGGGATCGAGCTCGAGAGCGCCGCTCTCCGAGAGAACCAGCCCGCGCGCGAACCGGCTTTCATTGTCCAGCCACAGGTGCTTCTTCATCGCCGAGCGCACTTCATCGGCGGCATGCGACCACCTCGCGCGGCGGTCCTGTTCGTTGAGGAGATTCGCGAGCTCGGCGGCGGCCGTCAGTCCCGCCCACACCGCGGCGCAGGTAAACGTGAAGACGCCCTGGCGCTCCTCCCACAGATCGAAGCTCGGCAGGGGAAGACCGGTCTCGGGATCGCGGAAACGGGCGAGAAAATCGGCGGCCGCGATGACCAGGCGGGGGTAGATCGCACGGAGCAGGTCGAGGTCGCGCGTGCGACGGTAGTGACGGGCCACCAGCCACAGCACGAGCGCGGTCTCGTCCTCCTGGATCGGCAACTGCGGCCGTCCATCGCGGATCCATGGCTGCCACAGCGGCGCGGGGGAGCCGTCGGGGTTGTACTTGTGGAGGAAGTAGCCGTCGTCGCGGATGGCGTCATGGGCGAAGAGGAGAAATCGGCGCGTGATCTCGGGAAACCCGGCCCGCTCCATCGCATCGCAGACGAAGGCTCCGTCCCTCATCCACGCGTAGGAGTAATGGTCGTTGTGGCCCCACTGGATGTCGGAGTCGTTCGCCGCGAGCACGGCTCCGCCGCGATCGCATTGCGTGGCGACGACGAGCAGACAGCGGCGATAGAGATCGAGAATCTCGTCCGGCAGCGCGCTCAGGTCTTCACCCGATTTGTTCACCCACGTGTACCAGTGGGATCCCGCGCGCGCGAGCACGTGCGTCGCCCCCTCCGCCCGCACCCGCGCGTCCAGCTCTCGCACCTCGGCGTCGCTACGTCCGGCGCAGATCCAGGCCATGACCGTCGCGGAGCCGCTTCCGTCGAGATGCACGGGGATGGCGATGGTGGTGTCGACCGCCCCCTGGGCGATGGCCGTCATCGACAGCTCGCCGTCGGCGGCGTCGACCCAGGTCATCGCGCTGCGGCTGCACGCGTACTCGCGCACGCCACCGTCGCAGTTGATGAGGACGTAGCGGCGCTTCTTGTACTGCATGATCCCGCCCGAGGGCGGATCGAACAGGACCGTGTCGCCGACGGAGTTGCCGTACAGCGCGAATTCGTGGTGGAGCATCAGCTTCACGTCGCGCGCTTCATCGCGAAGGTTGCGCACGACCATCTTGCGGACGTACACGTTGGCGTCGGGATCAACGGCGTCGTAGCAACGCACGCGGAGGCCGAGGGCGTCGTTCTGCAGGAGCACGTCGGTGACGAGCGTGTCGCGCAGGTAGTCGAGCGTGCGCTGCCACGATGCATCGTCGGTCGCGTGCAGGGCGCCGTCGGCGTACACGCCGAAGCGAAACTTCGCGCCGGTCTGGTTCTCCATGCCGACACGCGGGAAGTAGAAGTCGGAGAGACGATACTGCGCGTCGAAGGCAACGAGCATCGACCCGTTGCCGATGGGAAGATCGCGTGGCATGTGCGACCGGGAGTCTACACAAGGGGAGTGCTGAGTGCTGAGTGCTGAGGCGCTCAGGGCTCGAGGACGAAGGCGGTGAAACCGTCCGCGCCTGATTCGGGCGTCAATCGCAGCACACCCTTCTCCACCCACGCTCTTGCTCCCTCGGGGACGAAGGGCGTGATGTCTACGCGCTCACACCCTTCGACGATGGCGTCGTTCTCCTCCGGCTCGAGGGAGCAGGTCGAGTAGACGACGTAGTTCCTTGCGAGGCTCATCGCGCTCACGAGCAGCTCGCGCTGCAGTTTCGCAAAGTCCGCGAGGTCCTCTTCGCGGAGACGCCACTTGATCTCCGGGTTCTTCCGGATCGTGCCGGTCGCGCTGCAGGGGGCGTCGAGGAGCACGACGTCGAGCTTCCGCCGGAACGGCGCTCGCCTGCCGTCGCTCACGACGACCCGCTTGCCGCGATCGAGGAGCGGACGGAGGCGCGTGAGGGAGACGTCGTTCGAGACGACGCGCGCGCCGTGGCGCTCCATGTAGATCGTCTTCCCTCCCGGCGCCGCCGCGAGATCGAGAACTGCGTCGCCGCACGCGCGCGCGATCGCGGCGATGACGGCGCTCCCCTCGTCCATCGGATAAAAGTCCTTCCGATCGAGGTCCGCGCTGGAGCCGTGGAGCTTCCACAGACCGGCGACGAGCGCGGACGCCTCGCCGTGCGGCGCGGTGTCGCCAAGAGCGAGGACGTCGGGGTAGGAGAGCTCCTGATTCGCGTGCGCGATCTTGGCCGCGCGCTCGGGGCCGTACATCCGCGACCAGCGCTCGACGAGCCACGGAGGATGCGCGGTCTCGGTCGCAAGGTCGCGCGGTTCGGGGACGCTGCCGCGCGTCGCGCGCCGCAGGATCGCGTTGACGAATCCACGCGCGCGCTTCGGCGAGAGGTCGACCGTTTCGGAAACGGCCGCGTACTGCGGCACATCCATGAACAGAAGTTGATAGAGACCGAGGCGCAGCACTTCGACGACGGGCGGATCGAGTTTCTTCACCGGACGCTGGGCAAGCTCGCCGAGGACGAAGTCCAGCCGCGAGCGCCAGCGCAGGATCCCGAGGACCAGCGTACGCACGAAACCGGACTCGCCGAGGAGCACGAGCGATGCGTAGAGCTGCTCGCGCTCGATGCGCTGGAGGAGCTGCAGCGCGCGTGCGCGCTCAGAGAACATGACCCACCTCCCATCCGAGGCCGCGTGCGATCGCGGCGGCGGGCGTGCGAGGCTTGCCCGGACGTTGCATCTCGAGGATGCGCAGCGCGCCGCTGCCGCAGGCGATCACGACTCCCTGGTCTCCGATCCCGAGGACGGTGCGGGGCGCAGCCTCTCCCTTCTCCGGACGCATGTCCGTCAGCTTGAGATCGCCGAACGTGATGCCGGGCCAGGGCTCGAACGCGCGGAAGCGGTCGTAGATCGAGTGCGCGGGCTCGTCAAAGGTGACGTTGCCCTCGCGCTTGTCGATTTTCGGCGCGAGCGTCGCGCGCGCATGGTCCTGCGGCGTTTCGACGGCGGTACCGTTCTCGACCTCGCGCAGTACGGTCGCGAGCGCATCGCCGCCGATCCGCGAGAGACGTTGAGCCAGCTGCGGGGTGCGGTCGTCGGGGCCGATCTCGGTCGTCTCGATGCGCAGCATCGGACCGTGATCGAGCTCTTCGTCGACGCGCATGATGGTCACGCCCGTGACTCTGTCTCCCGCTTCGATGGAGCGCTGGATCGGCGCCGCGCCGCGCCAGAGAGGCAGCACCGATCCGTGCACGTTGAGGAAGCCGTGCTTCGGGATGTCGAGCAGAGCCTTCGGCAGGATCTTGCCGTACGCGACGACGACGCCGCAGTCGGGCGCGATTCGCGCGACCTCGCTCAGGAAGTCTTCGCTCCGAACGCGCGGCGGCTGCAACAACGGCAATCCCAGCTCGCGCGCCCGCACCGCCACCGCAGGGGCCTGCATCCTCATCCCGCGACCGGCAGGCTTGTCCGGTTGCGCCACGACGAGAACGATCTCGTGCTCGCGCGCCACGGCCTCGAGAGACGGGACGGCAAAGTCGGGGGTTCCAAGGAAGATGATGCGCACGGGGCGGGATTCTAGGACCGATAGGACGAATAGGACGAATAGGACGAATGGGACGAATAGGTAGCACTCCCTATTCGTCCCATTCGTCCCATCCGTCCTATCGTCTACCCTACTCCCATGACAAGAATCCTCAGCGTCCTCCTAGTGCTCGCCGTGCCCGCCCTGGGACAGGTCGCAGACGGCGATCGCCACTATGCGTCGCGCGCGGACGGCGCGTCCGGCGCGCGCGCAAAGGCCGAGCCGATCGATGCCGCGATCGCCGCGTATCAACGGGCCCTCGCCGCCGATCCGAACGATGTCGATGCGCACTGGAAGCTCCTTCGCGCGTACCGCTTCAAGGGCGCGTACGTGGCCGCGACGGGCGAGCAGAAGAAGCAGATCTACAGCGCCGCGAAAGTCGCCGGCGAGAAAGCCCTCGCGGTCGTGAATGCGCGCCTAGGCAGGAACGCGAAGTCGACCGAGAAGCAGGTCGCCGACGCCGCCCGCAAGGTACCCGGCACAGGCGAGGTCTTCCTCTGGGACGCCATCAACTGGGGCGAATGGGCGCTCGTGTACGGCAAGATGGCCGCGGCACGACAGGGAGCCGCGGACCGCATCAAGCGCGGAGCGACGATCGCCCGTCTCGTCGATCCACGCATGGAAGGGGGTGCTCCCTCCCGCGTCCTGGGGCGCCTGCACGATCAGACGCCGCGCATCCCGTTCCTCACTGGCTGGGCGTCGCCGAAAGAGGCGGTACGGTTCCTCGAGGAGTCACGGAAGATCGATCCGACGAACAAGCTCACGCTCGTCTTTCTCGCCGAAGCGAGCGTATCGCACGACGGATCGAAGAAGCCGCAGGCTCTGCAGATCCTGCGCAACGTGGTGAGCACGCCCGGGCATCCCGAGTTCGTCGTCGAAGACACCGCGGCGGTCGAGGACGCGAAGGCGCTGCTCAGGAAGTGGGGAGGGTAGCGGACGGCCGCGTGCCGCGTTACTGCTGCTCCGCCGGAATCGCGGCGATGAACTCGGAGTCGCCGCTCGGCTCCACGACGGTCGCAAACCCCACGCCGGTGCCGGCGATGACGGTGATGCGCACGGTCATGGTTTCGTCGAGCTTCACGCCGAGAGCGCCCTCGAGATCGTTGACCAGCCAGACCTGATCCTCGGGGACGCCCTGCGCGACGCTGCCCCCGATCGGCTGTCCCGTACGTGTGCGCGCGGAGAAGCTGAACGTGGCCGGGATGGTACCGATGTTCACGACGCCCGCGTTCACGCGCCGGCCCGGAACGGTCGCGGCGGGGATGCCGACGATCGCGAGCTCCGCGCTCTCGGTCCCGGACGTCGCCGCGTCCCGCTTCGTCAGCGGCGCCCCGAGCGACGCGGCCGCGTTGTGCGCGACGTCCCAGGTCTTGACCACCGCGACGGGTGCACGGCCCTCGCGGTGCTCGACCCAGAGCGTGCCGACGGTGCCCGGCCGCGCGAAGAGCATCCGCACGACGTCCGGCCAGCGGAGCGTCTGCCGCGGCGCGAGCGTGAGCCGCCGGTCGATGCCGGTATCGCCCGTGACGTAGCGCAACGTAACCTGCATCGGGTCGCGAAACGGGTTGTGGATCGTAAGGTCGGACTGCCAATACGAGTCGCCGACGCCGCCCACACTGCCGACGGCCGGGAAGACTCTCCGCGCGAGTCCCGTCGCGACGAGCTCCTTCTTGTCCGGCAGGCGGATGAGGCCAAGGTAGTCGTCGACAGCGCGAGGCTTCGCGTCGCTCCGACGGGCCCAGATCTCGACGCCGCGCACCGATCGGTGAAATCGATACGCGTCGTCGACGTACGCGGACACCGCCTGCGCGCGGAGGTCGTTCGTCACGCCGTCGAACATGTCGAAGAGCTCGGGCGAGCGGCGGAGGATCACCTTCGGCTTCGACCGCTCCAGCGCGCGGATCGTCTCTGCCTGAAACGCGCGTGGCGAGAGAATCGGGACCTGGTAGAAGCGCGTGGGATTCGGGCGGTCGGCGAAGAAGTAGAACGCGGGCTGGTTCGAGAAGTCGAAGATCGGCTCGTTCGGCTTGGTCAGAGCGTGCACGTTCGTGACGACGTCCGTGATTCGTCCCTGCACCGCCTCCGCGTTCGGATCGTGATCGACGCGCAGCACGCGGCCGTAGTAGCGCGTGAAGTCGTGCAGGCGCGCGTTCACGAGATCGGGGATCCAGAACAACACGCCGACGACCGGCACGGCCATCACTCCGAGCGCCGCGATGAAGGCGCGCGTCCCCTGTCCTCCGTCACGCCAGACTACGCGCAGTGTGCGGAGGAGAATGACGGCCAGCAGCACGATCAACGGTCCGATCAGGAAGGCGGCAAAGTACTGATGCCGGAACGACGCGCGGCCAAACGCGGTCCTCTGGGCCACCGTGGCGAAGACCGTGAGCACGAGCAGCGCGAAGTCGAGCGCGTCGACACGACGGCGGAGCCAGCGGACGATGAAGTACACCGCGGCGATGGCGATGACGAGTGGGCTGAGGACGAGATGGAACTTCTCCCACAGCACAAAGTCCGCGAGCGTGTGCAGGGTGAGGTCCTTGCGGAACGTCGAGACGAGATCGGGGAAGGGCAGCGACCACACTGCGTCGATGATGTTCGGGATGGTCACGAATGAGGTCACGGCGAAGTCGTCGAGTGCGCCGTGCATGGCGAGCCAGGTCGCGAACGGCGCCGCGCCGATCGTGACGCCGAGGAGAAAAAAAAGAGCGGCCTGCGCGGGCGCGAGGCCGTCCCACACGACGCGCTTCGACGCGATCCACAGCAGTAGCGACGCCGCCAGCGCGCCGGCGATCGAGTAGACGCCGATCTCGTACGAGAAAAAGAGAGCCACGCCCGCGAAGATGCCGCTGAGAACCGCCGAGACTCTGCTTCGCCGCCGCAGCGCGTTCCAGAAGAGCGCCACGGCCGCGACCTGAAAGAAGGTGCGGTTGTTCTCCGCGGTCGTCCAGGAGCCCATCGCCACGCACAGCAGCGCGAGCGGAATGGAATCGAAGACCGCGAGGCCGAGGAACCAGATGGCCACGCCGAGTAAGGCTCCGACGACAACGGTGCGCGCGACCGCCACGTCGAGGGAGCGCCCGAAGATCTGCATCAGCCACGCATCGAGTTGCCCATCCTCGAGCATGCCGTGGAGTGCAAAGACGTCGCGGAACGGAACCTTGCCGCGGAGATAGTCGGACGCGGGTCCGATCGACTCGCCGCGGTGGAAGAGATCGATCCACTGCGAGAGCTGCGCCGTCGATGTGTAGCTGAAGAGATAGATGAGCGCGGGGATGATCAGGAATGCGGCGAGCCGCCAGGCGTTGCGCGGCTGGATCGGACGGACGACGAACGCCAGCCCGACGCAGACCAGGAGCGTGATCGCCATGACCGGACGCGCGGAAGTCAGCGGAACCCACATCGCCGCGAGGAACGGCAGCAGAACCATGGGCAGCGCGCCGACGGTGATCCGCTTGAACGTCTCTTCCCCGTCGCGCCCGAAGCTCAACGCCGCCATGCGCGCGATGAGCAGCGCCGCCGCCCAGAAGAGCGCCAGAAACAGCGCCACGAAGACGACCTCGAGGAAGAGCGTCGGGATGTGTGCGATGCGCCTCGCCGTCACCAGGTAACGGAAGAACAGCCACGACAGCGCCTCGGTGAACAGAAGGGCGTGATAGGGCCGCAGCTCGGCGCGGAACATCCGCCGGAGCCACAGACGCGTCCTGGCGAACTGCACGAGCTTCGGAACGCCGAACGACAACGCGACCGGAATGCCGAGGATCCAGCCGGCTTTTCCGGTCGTCAGATAGAACAGCGGCGAGAAGAAATACGGAATCGTCGCGAGCGGATGCGGCCTCCTGCGGAGCAGCCGCTGTAGCGCCACGGTCAGGGGCGGCACGAGGAGAAAGAAAAGGGCCGCGCTGAGGTAGTCGCGGAGCTTCGAGTAACGCTCGATCGTGACCAGGCCGACGGCGACGGGATCCGTCGGTGGCAGGTTTCGGAACATGAGGGTGATGGAAAGGAAGACGCCGGTCGCGAGGCAGAACGCCGCGATCCAGACAAATGCAGCCCTGACGTGGTCAGATATTGCGTCGCGGTCGTAGCTCTTCACTCGGCGGCGAGTTTAGCAGCGGCGCGAAGGAGGCAACGGATGGCGGCATCCTCCGGAGGAGCGGTGGCGATGACGTACTCCCACGGCGTGGTGTGCCTCGCTCGCCAACGTTCGCGCAGAGTGAGGAGGCGGGATTCGCGGTAGAGGTTGGCGCGACGAGGCTGCTGCGCGAGGAGCGCCAGCCGCAGGCAGCGGAGCGCTGGCTGCCAGCCGGCCGGTCCACCGGCGGCCCGCCGGTGGCGCGGTTCTCGAGCCGGCACGATGCCGGCGTAGCGGCCGCCTGGAAGGCGGCGCTCCGCGCTACCGGCGCTCCAAAGCGGATCCTCTTCCACGTCCTTTGCGCCCTCGGCGCGTGGCGGCAACGGTCGCCTCGCACGCGTGACGCGAGAGCCCTTCTTTCGCGCGGCGAGAATCACGTAGTCGCTCGGCAGGCGGCCCGTGTCCACGAGCATCGCCTCGATCGTGCAGAGGATCTCGAGGATCGCGCGCTCGCGGGGCACCTCGAAGCGGAAGTTCTGCACGACGTCGTACAGCAGGTGCTGGAGGATCGTTCCGCCGATCTTCTTCCGTTCCAGCACCTCGAACGTCCGCGACGTGAACGTGAGCAACTCGTCGCTGCGCACGGCCTCGGTGGGGTCGTTGGCGATCATCTCCTCCACCGTGGGTCGGCTTTTCGGAGGAACGTCGATGCACGCGAGCAGCGTGTTGATGATCGAGAGCACGTCGTCGGCATATTGAAACCGCCGCGGCCCGACGTACTCGTTCATCACCAGCGTCGCGTCCGGCCTCATGGTCCGCTCGATCTGCGCATAGGCGTGCTCGAGGTTCTCGACATGATGCAGGACCGAGTGCGCGACGACGACGTCATAGGCATCGGGCGGAAGCTCGTCGCGGTTCAGATCGACCACGCCGTACGCGATCTTGTCGATCCCGCGCGCGGCTTCGCGAGCTCGCGCAACGGCGTGCTCGGCGAAATCGACGGCGTCGATGTGCGCGACGAACGGCCACCGCGCGACCGCGCGCTCCAGCCACCCCTCGCCGCAGCCGAGAACGAGGACGCGCAGGTCGTGGCCGACGAACCAGCGATGCGCCCATGACGACAGCCAGTCCCTTGCGGGATCGCCCGTCGCGCGCTCGTTGAGGTGCATGAGGACGGCGGTGTTCGCCATCCAGTGGGTGTGCACGAGCTGCTCGGAGCGGCGTTCGTCGTTCCAGACGGTCATATCGAGTGCGGAGGCACGGCTCCGTTTTCAAAGGCGGAAGCGATGTCGTTGTGAGCCTACCGCACCGCCACCGTGGCCGCGCGCGAAGACACGCCGACCGATAAAGTCCGCGCTGTCGCGGGGTCGGCGGAGGGAGCACCATCGCGGTCGCGAGGGCTCTCGCGCAACACGGCCGCGAGCGACCGTCTTCGCCGCGATTGTTGCGTGCCCTTTTGTGCGCCGGCGGCGCAGCAGCGGGTAGCGGGTGGCGAGCGCGACGCGCCGCCACCGGACCGCGCTTGTTTGTGGATTTCCGCCCCGGCGGGGCGGCAGACGAGGCTCTTCCGCCCCTACCGGGGCGGAATCGCGCTGCGTGCGTTACCTTCCGGCGGCCGCGCGCTTTCGCGCTTGCCGCCGGCTACCTTCTGATGTCCCTCCGGGACGCGAGACGCTCCGCGTTGCCGCACTCCACACACTACACCGGCGTCAGCGAGGAGAGCGCAACGACCGCATCGTGCATCGCCGGGATCGTCGCCTTCTCGGCGACGGCATCCGGATCTTTGCCGTAACGGCGGATCGCCTCGGTGGTCGCCGCGCCGATGGAGACGATCTGCGCGCGGCGCAGAACGCGGGAGCGCTCGTCTTCCGTCAGCTTCGCGAAGAAGTTGTCGACCGTCGAGGCGCTGGTGAACGTGACCACGTCGATCCTGTCCGCGGCAATCAGCGCTCGCAGCTCGTCGAGATCGTCATCAGCGGCGATGGTGCGATACGCGACCGCGAGATCGACGGCGCCGCCGCGGCGGCGCAGCTCCGCGATCAGCTCGTCGCGACCTTCCTCGGCGCGGATGACGGCGGTCCGGATGCCGCGCTGGTCCTCGGAGAGCAGCGGCAGGAGCTCGGTCGAGATGAACCGCTCCGGCACCACATCCGGATTCAGGCCGCGGGCGCGGAGGCCGTCCGCGGTCGCCTGGCCGACGGCGGCGACTTTCGTCGACGCGAGCGAGCGCACATCCTTGCCGAGTGCGAAGAGGCGCCGGAAGAAGGCGTCGACGCCGTTCGTCGAGGTAAAGATCAGCCAGTCATACGACGAATCCGTCGCGGCATCGAGCGACTCCCACGACTTCGGCGGTGCGATCTCGATGGTGGGGAACTGCAGCACCTGCGCGCCCGATTCTTTGAGCAGGCGCTTGAGCTCCGAGGCCTGTTCACGCGCGCGGGTCACGACGACGCGTTTGCCGAACAGCGGCTTGTTCTCGAACCAGTTCAACGTTTCGTGCAGCTTCACCACGTCGCCCACGACGATCAGCGCCGGGGTCTCGAGGTTCGCCTCGGCCACACGAGCCTCGATGTTGCGCAGCGTGCCGGTGACCGTACGCTGATCGAAGCGCGTGGCCTTCGAGATCACGGCGCAGCCGCGATCCCCTTCCATGCCGTATTCCATCAGCTTGTTGCAGATCGCAGGCAGGTTCGCGAAGCCCATCATGAAGACGATGGTTCCGTCGAGTTGAGCGAGCGCGGGCCACTTGATGCCGGTCGACCCGGAGTCGGCCTCGTGCGCGGTGACGAGCGTGACCGACGTCGCATGCGAGCGATGCGTCACGGGAATGCCGGCGTAGGCGGGTCCGGCGATCGAAGACGAGATGCCGGGCACGATCTCGACCGGCACACCGGCCGCGAGCAGCTCCTCGGCCTCTTCGCCGCCGCGGCCGAAGACGAACGGATCGCCGCCTTTGAGGCGTACGACCTGCTTTCCCTTCCTTGCCTCGCTCACGAGCAGTTGGTTGATCTGATCCTGCGGCAACGCATGCGCGCTCGCCCGCTTGCCGACGTAGACGACCTCGGTCGTCTTCGGGATGCGGGCTGCAATGTCGGCCGACACCAGCGCGTCGAGTGCGACGAGATCCGCGCGCTCAATGAGCTCGGCGGCGCGCAGCGTGAGAAGACCGGCGTCGCCGGGACCGGCGCCGACGAGATAGACCTTTCCGTTCAAAACAGTTCCTCCGCGCCCTGAGCGACGAGCTCTTGATGGACGGCGTCGACGGTCGAGCCCTTGGCCCGGATGGACCGCTTGCCGTTGGAGAAGAACGCGCGCAGCGCGCCTTCGGAGTAGTGCACCGCGACCGCGGAGTAGCAGTCGAGACGCATGCCGAACTTCTGGAGCACCGCCCGCTCGGAGCGCGCGGCGATCTCGCTCGGCGCGTGATTGATCGAGCTCGCCGCCTCGCGCGCGAAGGCGTTCGACGCGAGACACTCGATGGCGACGATGCCCTGGCCCGCGGCCGGGAGCATTTCGTCGACGGAGAAATACGACGTGATCTCCGAGGCCCGGCCGAGGCGGGTGAGACCGGCGCTGGCGAGAATGATCCCGGCGTACGCGCCGTCGCGCGCCTTCCTGATGCGCGTGTCGACGTTGCCGCGGATGTCTTCGATGACGAGCCGCGGGAAGAGCTGCGCGAGTTGCGCGCGGCGCCGGGGTGCGCTCGTCCCGATCACCGAGCCCTCGGGCATGCCGGCGATCGCGCGGCCTTCCGTGTGGACCCACGCGTCGCGCGGATCGGCGCGCTCGAGAAATCCGGCGAGCTCGAAGTGCGCGGGAATGATCGAAGGGACGTCCTTGAGGCTGTGGACGGCGATGTCGACGTCGCCGTGCTCGAGCGCCTCTTCGAGCTCCTTGATGAACAGCCCCTTGCCGCCGATCGTGGCCAGGGAGACGTCGTGGCGCTTGTCGCCGGTGGTCTTGACGACGTGCAGCTCGGGCTCGTAGCCGGCATCGCGCAGGCGGCGCGAGGTCTCATTGGCCTGCCAGAGCGCGAGTTGGGAACCGCGCGTTCCGATGCGGATCGTTTTCATACTGTCATTCTGAGCCGCGCAGACGGCGAAGGACGCCCTCCGGATGCACGACATTCGCTCGAATCACGGGGTCTTTCGCCGTCTCCGCGGCTCAGAGGCTGTGCGAGCGTGAGCGGTCCTCTCATTTCGCAAGTCCAAAGATCTTCCGGATCGTCTTCCGCAGCGACTCGCGCTCCTGCGGCTCTTCTGCGCCGTCTCGGAGCTGCAGGATCGGGTAGTGGAGGATCTTGTTGACCATCTGCGTGGAGAACATCTCGATGGCCTCGCGCTGCTCGGGGGTCATCGGGCCGACCTTGCGCAGGCACTTCTCGAGCTCCGCGGCGCGGATAGTCTCGAGGCGCTGCTGCAGCTCGAGGATGGTCGGGACGGCATCCTGCGCGACGAGGCGCTTGCGGAAGAGCTCGACCTCGCGAAGCACGATCTGTTCGGCGTCGCCGGCCTTCTGCTGGCGCAGCCCGAGGTTCGCGTCGGCTACCTGCTGCAGGTCGTCGACGTTGTAGAGGTACGCGCCGTCGATCTCCGACACCGCTGGATTGATGTTGCGGGGCACGGAGAGGTCGATGAGGAAGAGGTTCCGGTTGCGGCGGACGTCGAGCGCGCGCGTGACCTGATCCGGCTCGATCACGTAGTGCGGCGCCGCCGTCGACGCGATGACGATGTCGCATCTGCCGAGGTGCTCGTCGATCCGGTCGAACTGCACCGCAGAACCCTCGAAGCGGCGCGCCAGCTCCACGGCCCGCTCGTGCGAGCGATTCGCCACAAAGACCTGCTTGACGGCCTGCTGGTGCAGATGCTCGGCGGTGAGCTCGCCCATGTCGCCGGCGCCGAGAAGGAGCACGTGCAGCCCACGCAGGTCGCCGAAGATCTTCTTGGCCAGCTCCACCGCCGCGTACGGGACGGAGACCGCATGCTCGCCGATCCCGGTGTCGGTGCGGACCTTCTTCGCCACGCGCATCGTGTTCTCGTAGACCTGCGTGAGGAGCGAGTCAAGCGTGCCCAGCTCCTGCGCAGTCATGAACGCCTTCTTCACCTGCCCGCCGATCTGTGGCTCGCCCAGAATCATCGAGTCGAGGCCGGCCGAGACGCGGAAGAGATGCTTCACGACGTCCCCGTGGCGAAGGATGTAGAGATGCTTTTCGAGCTCCGCTCGGTGTGTGCCCGCGCGTGCGGCAAGCCAGTCGACGAGCAGCTCGATGACGTCTTCGTCGCGCGTGGAAACGACGGCCTCGACGCGATTGCACGTCGAGACGACGACCGCGCCGTCGACGCCTTCGATGCTCCGCAGCGCGCTCGTCGTGTCCGGCAACTTCGGCTCGGGCACGCTCAGGCGCTCGCGCACCTCGACGGGCGCGGTGCGGTGATTGAGTCCGACGAGGATCAGCGGCATGGCTTGCCCTCCTCCCCTGAACCCTGAGCAAAGCGAAGGGTCATGGGTGCCCTCTCGATCGGCGTCCGAGGCACCGCTCGCGTGAGGGCTCCCATGATTCCTCGCTGCGCTCGGAATTTACCCATCTGAGATCCCCAGCATCGCCACGACGAGTGCGATGAATGCACCGGCGGAGACGAACAGGATCCGCTTCCTCCGGTAAGTGTTGGCGATGTACGACTGCAGGACGATCCCGAACAGGATCCACGCCGTGACGGCCCCGATCTGCTTCGCGCCCAGATCCATGAGATTCGCGGTCGTGCGGTACGACCAGACCACGCCCGCGATCAGTCCGACCGTGTAGATGCTGAACCCGATCGCCAGCGCCCGGAAGCTGAGGTTCTTACAGACGTCGAGGCTCGGGATCCACCTCCAGAGACGTCCGGGTCGCTTGTTCTTGAGTGAACGGTCCTGAATCAGGGCGAGCAGGCCGAAGGCGAGGCCGATGAGCAGTCCCGCGATGCCGAGGGTCGACATGAGCAGATGGAGAGTGAATAAATTCGAGCGGAGCGCCGGATCGAGCGCGACGAAGTTCTCCCCGACAACGGCGGAGACCGTCAGTAGCAGCAAAACGAGCGGATAGACGAAAAACGAGGCCGCGTAGACGCGATAGCGCAGCCAGAGGCCCAACTCCACCGCGAACACGACCCAGGCGATGAAGCTCGCCGTCTCCGGAAGGTTGGTCAGCGGCGGGTGCCCGGTGCGCGCGCAGATCGTGCCGATCCACACGGTGTGCGCCGCGAAGCCGGCGATCATGAACGAGAGGCCGGCGTACTGCAGGCGCTTGGCCGGTACGAACAGGGACACGAGGGCTGCGAGGGTGCCCAGGGCGTAGAAGCCCAGCGCGACGTAGAGCATGTCCGTGACCTGGAAGTTCATGGCTGTAGAGTCTTCGAGAACACGACCTTGTCGTCCTCGATTCTGTAGAAATCCTTGATGCGCGAGATCTCGCGATAACCCGCGCGCTGATAGAAGCGGACTGTGGAGGCGTAGCTCCGCTTTGACGACGTCTCGATCAGCAGCATCCGCCCCGCCTGCCGTCGCACTTCATTCTCCACGAAACGAAGCAGAATCTGGCCCAGTCCCTGTCCCTGCTGCAGCGGGTCCACCGCGATCCAGTACAGGTCCCACACCCTGTCGGCCATCGGCGTCGGACCGAAGAGGACGTATCCCCGCACGGCCCCGTCCGGCTGGTCGATCACGTACGCCTCGTACTCCGTCTTACCGGCCAGAACCAGATCGACGAGCTCCATCGCCCACCCGATCTCCTGCCGCGTGAAGCGCGCGGTCGAGATCAGGATCTGGTGGATGCGCTCCCGATCCGCGGGTGCCGCGGCACGGATCTTCATCGTGTGACGGAGATCATACGGCGTCGGGAGTCGCTGGCTGAGGGCGGGCATCGGTCGCGAGGAGAAGACTAGCGGCCGTCACGCGCAGTCGAAGCGGAGGGCGTCACCCGGGGTTGTGTTGATTGTCACAAGTGGGGGCCGATAGGACGAATAAGACGGATAGGACGGATAGGGAGCTACCTATCCGTCCTATTCGTCCTATTCGTCACTATTCGTCACTATTCGTCCTATTCGTCCCATCAACTCGCCGCACGGCCGCGCGACGGGGTCACGAACTCGGAGAACATGTGCAAAGAGCCCCGCGGCACCCATGCCGTCAGCACGACGCCGTTGTCATTCGTGGACTGCTCATGCACCTCGGCGATCTCGTGCAGCTTGGCGAGAAGTCGCGAGTCGGAGTGGGGGATCTCGAGGTGGAGCAGCTCGCCGCCGGCACGCTCGCGGTCTCGGATCATCTCGATGAGGCGGTCGATGTGCTCGCCCGTGAGCGCCGACACGACAACGGAGTTGGCGCGGCGCATGGCGAAGTGCTCGTCGATGCGGTCGACTTTGTTATAGACCTCGAGGACGCGCTCGCGGTCGACGCCGAGGTCGGAGAGGACTTCGTCGCCGACCTCGCGCTGCTCGGTGTACTGCGGATGGCTACCGTCGATGAGGTGGAGGACGAGATCGGCGGCGACGGCCTCCTCCATCGTCGAGCGGAACGAGGCGACGAGGTGGTGAGGCAACTTGCGAATGAAACCGACCGTGTCGATGACGACGGTCTCGCGCGGCATCTCCGCGGCGATCTTCGCGGACTTGGAGTCGAGCGTCGCAAAGAGCTGGTCCATGGCCACGGCATCGCCGCGCGTGAGCCGGTTGAAAAGGGTCGACTTGCCGGCGTTCGTATAGCCGACGAGGGCGACGGTGAACGCGGCGTGCCGGGCCTTGCGCTGCGTCGAGCGCGTCTGCTCGATGTGCTTGAGCTCTTCCTTGAGCTTGGCGATGCGGGTGCGGACGATGCGGCGATCGAGCTCGAGCTGGGTCTCGCCGACGCCGCGCTTCGCGCCGCCGCCCGCACCGCCGGCCTGGCGCTCCAGGTGGGACCAGGCCCGCGTCAGGCGCGGAAGCATGTATTCGAGCTGCGCCAGCTCGACCTGCGTCTTCGCCTCGCGCGTCCGCGCGCGTCCGGCGAAGATGTCCAGGATCAGCGCGCTGCGGTCGATGACCTTGGTCTCGATGATCTTCTCGAGATTGCGCACCTGCGCGGGCGAGAGGTCGTCGTCGAACACGACCAGAGTTGCCCCCGTTCTCCCGACGAGGCTCTTGATCTCCTCGGCCTTCCCTTTGCCGATGTACGTCCCCGCGTCCGGCGCGTTGCGCTTGCCGAACACACTGGCGACGACCGACGCGCCGGCGGTCTCGATGAGCTTGGACAGCTCCTCGAGATGCTCTTCGGCGACGGTGCGGGAGAGGTCGGGGAGGATGAGGCCTGCGGCGATGACGGATTGCATGTGCGGGCGCGGTAACAATGATACGGCTTCGCGCGTTCCGGAGGGTGCTGAGTGCTGAAGTGCTGAGTCCCGCCCACCCACAACACCTCCACCAGCACCCCGCACCCAGCACCTCAGCACCCAGCATCCAGCACCTCAGCACCCGACACCAGCACTCAGCACTCAGCACCCAGCACTTGTATGATCCCCCCATGTACGTCTTGTACGAGGTCCTGCTTTACCTCGTGCTCCTCCTGGTGCTTCCCTACTTCCTCCTCACCGGGTTCCTGCGGGGGAAGTACGTCGTGAGCTTCCCGGTGCGCGTGGGCTGGTTCCGGCACCGCGCCGAGCCGCATGACCTGTGGATCCACGCGGTGTCCGTCGGCGAGACGCTCGCGGCCAAATCGGTGGTCGACGAGATCGTGCGCCAGCGGCCGGAAACGTCGATCGTCTTCACCACGACGACGATCACCGGGCAGGCGCAGGCGCGACGGCTCTACCCCGGGGCGACGGTGACGTACTTTCCGTTCGACTTCGCGTTCGCGGTGCGGCGCTTCCTCGAACATCACCGGCCGCGCGTGTTCGCGACGATGGAGACGGAGATCTGGCCGAACGTGACCCGTATCGCCAGGAAGCGCGGGATGCGGCTCGTCCTCGCCAACGGGCGGATCTCCGATCGCTCGTTTCCCCGCTATCGCGCATTCCGGATGGTGGTCGGCTCCCTGTTGCGCAAGTACGACCGCATCCTCGCCCGCGAATCGACCGACCGCGACCGTTTCGTGGCCATGGGTGCGCCGGCGGAGATCGTCGAGGTGTGCGGGAACGTGAAGTTCGACTACGACCCGGATGAAGCTCCGCTGGAGATCGCAGGACAACTCGAGGCGATGATCGGCGGCCGGAAAGTGGTCGTCTTCGGCTCGACGATGGAAGGCGAGGACGAGGCGCTGCTGCCGGAGATCGAAGGACTCCTTGCGCAGCACCGCGTGTTCGTGATCATCGCGCCGAGGAAGCCGGAGCGGTTCGAGATGGTGGCCGGGCTGCTGGCAACGTCGTCGCTGCGGTTCGTACGGAGAAGCGAGATGGCGTTGCCCGTGACCCGTGACCCGTTGCCCGAAAAGCTTCGCGCGGGTGACACCGCCCGGGCAACGGGCAACGGGCACCGGGCAACGCCTGGCGACGTTCTCCTCCTGGACACCTTCGGCGAGCTCGCGAAGATCTACCGCTACGCCACGGTGGCGTTCATCGGAGGCACTCTCGTGCCGAGCGGCGGACACAATCCGATCGAGGCCGCGGCGAACGGCGTGCCGGTGTGCTTCGGGCCATCGATGTCGAATTTCCGCGAGATCGCGCAGGTCTTCCTGCGCAACGGGGCGGCGGCGGAGGTGCGGACGGCGGCCGAGGTGGCGGAGCTCGTGACGAGGATGATCGAACAACCGGACCTGCAACGAGCGTGGGGCGCGCGGGCCCGCGAAACGGTGCTCCAGAACCGCGGCGCCTCAGAACGGACGGCGCGCAGGATCGTCGAGCTGCTCGAATGACCGTCCTGCAGATCCTCTGGATGGCCCTCAACCGCGCCCGCCGCGCGTTGTATCGCGCGGGCATCCTGCGGGGAAAGCGCCTGCACCGGCCGGTGATCTCGATCGGCAACATCGCGGCGGGAGGGACGGGGAAGACGCCGGCCGTGATTGCGGTCTGCCGGGCGCTCGCCGCGCGGGGGCTGCGGGTCGCGGTGCTGACGCGCGGCTACGGACGTGACGATCGAGCGTATTCCGGTCCCGTCACGACAAGTGATCCTGATAAATTTGGCGATGAACCAGTGTTGATTAGACGTTCGATTATAGGTGAGGTATTAGTTGGTGCGAACCGATACAAGAATGCGCGTGATTTTGATTGCGATGTATTCGTGCTCGACGACGGCTTCCAGCACCTCCAGCTCCGCCGCGATTTCGACCTCGTCATCGACGCGCCGGCCGGGTACTTCCGCGAGGGACGCTCGGCCCTCGCCGATGCCGACGCCGTCATTCCGCGGCGGCTCCACACCCTCGTCCCGGAGGAGCTGCGTGGCAAGCGGGTGTTTGCGTTTGCCGGACTGGCCGACAACGAGCAGTTTTTCGCCGCCCTTCGCGAGGGGGGCCTCGACGTCGCCGGCACGCGAAGCTTCCCCGATCATCACCGCTACAGCGCCGCGGACGTCGAGGCACTGAAACGGGACGCGGATGGCCTCCCGCTCGTCACAAGCGAGAAGGACAAGGTGAAGCTGAGCGATCCGGCGGTGTTCTGCGTAGGCTCGGAGCTCGAGATTCCGGAGAGTGTGATGAACGAGATGTTGCGAGTGGCGAGTGGAGAGTTGCGAGAGTCTTCTGGCGAGGACGTGCACGCGGCTCACGACGCGAAGCCTGCCCTCCGGAAGCGCCGCAAGCACCCACTCGTGCAGAGGATCGAGTACTCCATCTACCGCTTCGTCGCGCGGCGCGCCGCGGCCATGTCGGAGGAGGCGGCGTATCGCTGGGGCTCGCGCCTCGGCGCCCTGGGCTGCAAGGTTCTTCGAGGCCGCGACCGGCTGACCATGCGCAACCTCCGTGCGGTCTACCCGGAGCGCCCGGAGGGCGAGCTGCGCAAGACCGCCGACGATTGCTGGAGACACTTCGGACGCGAGGTGCTGCTGTCCATCCAAAGCCAGAACCTCTCGCTCGACGAACTGGCCGAGCGCTGCCCGTTCGTCAACGCGCACCACCTCGAGGAAGCGATCGCGCGCGGGAAAGGGACGATGCTGATCAGTGCGCACTGGGGGGGATGGGAGATCGCGGGAATGGCGATCATGTCGCTGGTGCGCAACGTCCGCACGGTGGCCCGGCCACTCGATAACGAGCTCCTCGAGCGCGAGCTGCGGCAGATCCGCGCGCGCACGGGCGCGGAAGTCGTGGATCGCCGCAAGGCCGCCCGGGTCCTGCTCAAGGGTTTGGCGGAGAACGACGTCGTGGCGCTCCTCGTCGACCAGGCCGTGCGGCCGCGCGAGGGTGTGCTCGCACCGTTTCTCGGACGTCCGGCGTGGACCACTACCGCGCCGGCGAAGATGGCTTTGCGCACCGGTTCGACGATTGTGTTCGCTTTTTGCATTCCGGACGGCCTCAGGCATCGGCTCGAGTTCGAAGAACCGATTCGTGCCGATGAGTTGACAGAGGCAGAACGGGATCCGGTGGAGCTGACGAAACGCATCAATGAGATCATCAGTCGCCGCATCCATGCGCGTCCTGACCTCTGGCTCTGGATGCATGACCGCTGGAAAGGGCCCGGAGAAGGTGACGTAAAGCATGGCGTGTGAAACGGTCGTCATTGGTCTCAACTGGGTCGGGGACAACGTTCTTGCCCTTCCGGCATACAGGGCTCTGCAGCATCGCTTCCGCAGCGAAGGGGGCATTGCCGTGGTCGCGCCGGCGAACGTCGCGCCGCTGCTGGAGGCGACGGGGGTCTTCAAGGAAGTCATCCCCTGGACCCGCTCGATCACGAAGCGCATCGCCATCCTGCGCGAGCGCGACTTCCGGCGCGCGGTCATCCTGCCGAACTCGTTCCGCGCCGCACTGGTGGCCTTCGCCGCCGGGATCGATGAACGGTGGGGATACCCGACCGATTGCCGGAGGATGTTCCTCACGCACGCCGTGGCCCCTCCGGCAACTCGCGGACATCAGCTCGATGACTACACGCCGCTGCTCGCGGCGCTGAATGCGCCCCGCGTCGTCGACGACATTCCGACCATCAAGCTGCCGGCCGTGACCCGCGAGCACGGACGCAAGCGATTGCTCGAGATCGGACTGCATCTCGACCGCCCTGTCATCGGTGTGCACCCCGGCGGTCTCTACGGCCGCGCGAAGCACTGGGGCGACGCGCGCTACGTGGACGTGATCCGTCGACTCCGCGTGGACGGCTACGACGTCGTGCTGCTGACGAGTCCCTCCGAGCGTCTCCAGGCCGAGCGCATCGCCACGATCTGCAACGGCGTCCCGATCGTCGGCCACGACGGCGACGTGCTCGAGCTTGCCGCGGCGATGTCGCACTGCGCCGCAATCATCACCAACGACAGCGGTCCCCTCCACGTCGCCGCCGCGCTCGCGGTGCCCTCCGTCGCGATCTTCGGTCCGACCGACCCGGAGCGCACGGTGATTCCCGGCGCCACCCGCGTCGTCCGCCAGCACCTCGGCTGTCAGCCCTGCTATCAGCGCGCGTGTCCGCTGAAGCATCACGGCTGCATGACCAGCGTGTCGGTGGACGAGGTCTTCGACGCCGCGGCCGGTCTGTTCGTCGAGCCCGCCACGGACGCCGTGCCCCATCACGTCGAGGCGTGACCTGTCGCACCGCGCGGTGTTTGCGCGCGGCGCAACTTGTCCAGCGAGGAGGCACGCGCAATGTACGGCTGGACTTTTCTCGGATTGGTCGTGATCGGCGTCGCCACATGGCTGCTGGTCAGTGGGTTTCTCGAGACGTGGAGGCTCTACCGCGGCGTACACGTCATCACCTGCCCGGAGAATCTCGAACCGGCGGCCGTCAGCCCGGCCGCGTTCGAAGCGGCGAAGTGGTTCGCCGTCTCCGGCGAGACGGACCTGCACCTGCGCGCCTGCTCGCGATGGCCGGAAATGGCGGGCTGCGATCAGGCCTGCCTGTCGCAGATCCAGACCGCGCCGCAAGCATGCGCTCTGCACACGATCGTGACGTCATGGTACGAAGGGAAGAGGTGTCACTACTGCGCGCGCGACATCGGGGAGATCGTGTGGCATGAGCGCCCGCGCGCGCTGCGCATGCCCGATGGCACGACGCGCGAGTGGAAGGAAGTGGCGCCCCAGGAACTGCCGCACGTCTTCGCGAGCGCGGCACCGGTCTGCTGGGCGTGTCACATGGTCGAGACGTTCCGGCACGACCATCCGGAGATGGTGATTCAGCGCGTGCACCCGGTCGCCAGTCACCACGCGATTCCACCTTCGAGCGCGGTTTACTAGGGGGTGGGAGCGAATGGGACCTATGGGACGGATGGGACGAATGGGTAGCTACCCATGGGTCCCATACGTCCCATGGGTCCCATAGGTCCCATTTGCCCCCTACACCAGCCCGGCCGCGTCCGCGGGCACGAGCGCGAGCTTGTCCTCGAGCCAGTGCACGGCCTTCTGGACCACGCACTCGACGGCTTCGCAGTCCGCGCCGTGGACGATCTCGATGCGGCGCTCGCCGCGGATCTTCGCCAGGGCCTCGCGGTTCATCCGCAACACGGGCATGTCCTTGACGATCAGCAGCGTCGGTGGGCGAACGTTGCGCAGGTGCTCGACGGCGAGGTCCGTGCGTCCGTCGATCGAGACGATCGCGGCCGCGAGATCGGGACGCAGCGACGCGGCGACGATGGCGCCGGCGGCGGCTCCGCTCGAGCCGATGTAGCCGATCGGCACCTCGTGCAGATCGCGGCTTCTCTTGACCCACTGCGCGATGTCGATGTACCGCTGCGCAAGGAAGTCGGCGTCGTAGCGGAAATGCGTCGTCCGAGAGTCGAACTGGATCTCGTCTTCCGTCAGTAGCGGCACGTACACCGTCGCCACACGAAGGTCGTACAGACCGCGGATGAGGTGCGTGTCACGCGTTTCATCGGCCAACGCGGGCACGGAGGCGAGGATCACGGCCGCTACAGGCTCGCGCGGGATCGCCAGCCTCCCTTCGAGCATCACCTTTCCGGTCCAGACCAGCGCAGGTTCCGACAGTTCGGCTCTCATGTACGTTCTTTTAGGGCCCAGTCGACAAAATGAGCGTGACGTCAGGAACGCGCAGGTGTGACCATCAGATGCCGACGAAGGTGACGAACGCACCGACGGACATCATTAGTACGCCCGCGACCGCGTCTCCGTAGCGATCGACCCACGTGAACCGAAGCCTGCGCGCGCCCGCGTGGGCCATCCGGACGAGGATCACGATCGCCGCGATCGTCGCGACCTCGTACACCACCACCACCGCTCCGACGGCACCCCATCCTCCGGCCGAAGCGGCGATGATCAGGGGGATCAGGGCGATGCACGGGTCAACGCAGAACAGCACGAACAGCCCCCACTCGGTCAGACCCTTGGTGCCGTGGTGATGGTGATGCCCGTGCCCGTGATCGTGCGGAACGCCCTCGAGATGATCGACGTGATGCATGAGCTTCCGGCGCGACATCCGCCACAGCGCCCACAGGAAATATGCCGCGCCGAACGCGATGAGCAGCAAGGGCGCGCTGGCCGCGAGGGTCGTGCCGTAGGCCTCCACGACCTCGCGTCCGAGAAGAACGGCAAGAATCCCGAAGAGCGCGGAAACCGTCACGTGGCCGACGGCGCAGACGAACGCGAGCCTCGACGTGCGCGCCGGCGTCCAGCCCCGCGCGCGGGCGAGCGCCGCGAACGGCACCCAGTGATCGGGAGCGAGCGAGTGCAGTGACCCGACCGTCGCGGCGGTGATCATCAGTGCAATCGTGTATTGATCGGTCATGTGAAGTTCCCAGTCCTTTTTTCGAAGAACGCGGCGATCCCCTCGGCGAAGTTCGCGCCGTTGGCGATCCGCGTCAGGTGCTCGATCTCGCGGTCGAGGTGCATATCCAGCCGGTCCATGCCGGCAGCCTGGTTCATCAGTTCCTTCGCGATTGCCACGGCCTCCGTCGGCAGCGCCGCGACCTGTTGCGCCATCGCCATCACGTGGGCATCGAGCTCATCGACAGGGTACACGGCCGTGACCAGGCCCCACTCCAGCGCCTTTTGCGCGTCGAGACGCGGATTGAGAAAGAGCATTTCCATGGACCGGCGCAGCCCGACCAGGCGCGGAAGGAAGAACGTCGAGCTCTCCGCTCCGGTGAGTCCCGTCTTCGCGTAGGCCCACTCGAACCAGGAACGCTCGGAGGCGACGACGAGATCGCACGACATGGCGAGGCCGAAGCCGCCCGCCGCTGCGACCCCGTCGACCGCGGCGATGAACGGCTTCGCGGCGCGGCGGATCTCGGAGATCGTGGAGTGGATGTACTCGAGCACATTCTGAAACTGCTCGCCGTACGTCTCCCCTTCCCGTACGTACTTGAGATCCGCACCGCTGCAGAAAATCCCGTGCGAGCCGCGCAGGACGACGGCGCGAATCTTCGCATCGCGCGCAAAGAGAAGTCCGGCCTTGCGCAGATCGCGCGCCGTGTCGCCGTCGAGGGAGTTGAAACGCTCCTTCCGGTCGATGGTGATGATGCCGACGGCATCGCGCGTCTCGGTGAGAATGTTGGTCATGGCGTCGGGTTGGCGGTTGACGGTTGGCGGTTGGCGGTGAGGGCGAACGGGCGGGGAGTCAGCATATGCGTGGCAGCGGCTCGCCTTCCGGCTCCGCCAGCAGCCTCCGTCCGAACCCCGTGTCGAGGATGATCGAGCCTGGCCGGTCGGCGATGCAGGTGCCGACGATCGCGGCGTCGCGGCCGAGGGGGTGTTCGCGAAGCACGGCGACGAGGCGTTCCGCGTCGCCGGCACGCACACCGATCACGGCCTTCCCCTCGTTCGCCACGTGCAGCGGATCGATGCCGAGAATCTCACCCGCGGAACGGACAGCGTCCGTGAGCGGGACCCGCCGCTCCTCCAGAATGATCCCGACCTTGCTCTTCTGCGCCATCTCGTGCAGTGAGCTCGAGAGACCGCCGCGCGTGGGATCCTTCATCGCCGTGATCGACTCACCGAGCTCGCTGAGCGCGCGGGTGATGAGCATGTTGATCGGCGCGACGTCGGAGATCAGATTGCCTTCGAGATCGAGACCGTGGCGCGCGGCCATGACCGCCAGACCGTGGTCGCCGATCGTGCCCGTGACGACGAGCTTGTCGCCGACGGACAGGCCGTTGTCTCGCACGACCCGCGGCGCCAGCGCAATGCCGGTGGTGTTGATGACGATGCCGTCGATCTCGCCGCGGCCCATGACCTTGGTGTCGCCGGTGACGACGACCGTGCCCGCTTCGACGCAGGTGTCGACGAGCGAGCGCTGGATGGCCTCGAGCTGATCGAGAGGAAATCCCTCCTCGAGAATCACGCCGCAGGTGATGCCGAGAATCCGCGTCGCGCCCATCATCGAGAGATCGTTGACCGTGCCGCTGATGGAGATGCGCCCGATGTCGCCGCCGGGGAAGAAGATCGGATGGATGACGTGCGAGTCGGTGGTGATGATGAGCCACTCGTCAGCGCCGTTGCCCTCCGCGGCAGAGCCGCTTCGGATCTTGATCGCGGCGCCGTCGTCCATCGCCGCGAGGCCGACGCCCTCGAAGGGCATGGCCGCGAACTCGCGGATGAAGAGCTTCTCGATGAGCGCACGCATCGCGCGTCCGCCACCGCCCTGTTTGAGCGTGACCCGTTGCGGTGCTGCCATTGCGACGCCCGTCATACCGCCACCTCCGAGAGGTCGGGCACGCCGCCGTAGAGATGCCAGATCTTGCACGTGCCCTCGTTCGACACCATGCAGGCGCCGACGGGGTTCTCGGGCGTGCACTCCTTGTTGAACAACCTGCAGTCGACCGGGTTGCGGATGCCGGCCATGATGTCGCCGCAGATGCACTGATGCGCGAGGTGCGGCGGCGCGTAGTCCCACAGTGTGGTGACGTCGATCTTGAAGCGCTTGCGCGCGTCGACGTGCGCGTACTCGTCGCGCAGGCGGAGATTGCCGTTCGGCACGTGGGCGATGCCGCGCCAGCGTCCGCCGATCTGGCGGAAGACCTTCCACAGCAACTGCTGCGCGGGGAGGTTGCCCTCCCGGGAGACACAACGCGGGAACGTATTGACGACCTTCGCCTCTCGGTCCCGGATCAGCTTCACGAGCTCGACGACTCCGGCGAGGATGTCGAGCGGCTCGAAGCCCGCGACGACGACCGGCACCTTCTGCCGCTCCACGAAGGGCTCGAAGACGGCCGATCCGGTGATGGTCGCGGCGTGACCGGCGGCGAGAAAGCCTTCCACGCGCGACTCCGGCATCTCGGCGACGATCTCCATCACCGGCGGGATGTACTTGTGCGCGGAGAGGATCGAGAGGTTCTTCGGCGGATCGTTCACGACGATCGCCGCGGTCGCCACCGCGGTGGTCTCGAAGCCGGTGGCGAAGAACACGATCTCGTCGGTCGTGGAGCGCGCGAGCTCGACGACCTGCGATGGCGAGTAGATGACGTCGATCTTCGCACCGCTGGCCTGCGCATCGGCGAGCGACTGCACGGTGCCTGGGACTTTCAGCATGTCGCCGTACGTCGCGATGCGCACGCCGTCGCGGGCGAGGACGATGCCCTCGTCGACTTCGGGAACGTCGGTCACGCACACCGGGCAGCCGGGCCCCATGATCACTTCGAGGCGCTTCGGGAACAACGAGCGCAGCCCGAATTTCGCGATAGCCTGCTCGTGCGAGCCGCACACGTGCATGACCGCGACGTCGCGGTCGATCTCCCGCATGAGGTGATCGAGCTGCTGCGCGAGCTGGCGCGCCATCGCGGGATCGCGGAACTTGAGCTCACTCATGACTTGACGGCTTTCATCGCGGCATCGATCTCGCCGCGGACGTCCGCGGCCATGAAGTCGGCCGGGTCTTCGTTCATGAGCGTCTCGTAGAGCGACAGCGTCTCGGCGATCGACTCCGCCGGGATGCGCCGGATGGCGAACCCGACGTGATTGAGGATGTAGTCACCGACGGTGACCGGCTCGTCGACGATGTCGAGGCAAACCTGCCTCCGCACGCCCCAGAAATCGACGGTGGCCATGTTGGTGAGGTCGTGGATCTCGACGACCTGCCCGGGTACGCCTAAACACATGTGAGCTCCGGTTGGCGGTTGACGGTTGACGGTTGGCGGGAAAGCGCGTTCGCGACGAGGGCCTGCCCGAGTGCCAGTCCGCCGTCGCCGGGGGGGATCGCGTGATTCATGAGCGCGCCCGGGATTCCTCGGAGCACGTGCTCTGCGAGTCTGGCGTTCTGAAAACAGCCGCCGGTGAGGACGACCTGTGCGTTCCCATGCATCTCGCTCGCCGCCCGCGCAATCTCGATGGTCACCTCGGCCAGGGTGTTGTGGAAACGCGCGGAGATGATCGACGGGTCCACTCCGCCGATGAGCTCGAGCACCGCGGCCTTGACCATCGGCCGAGGATCGATCTCCCACGGGGATGTGCCCTCGCGGACGACGACTTCGTAGCGGCCGTGCTCATTCGCGTCTGCCGCCATGTTCCACAACAGCGCCACTTCGCCCTCGTAGCGCGCGTCCGGCTTTGAGAGGCCGAGCGCGCCGAAAGCGTCGAAGTAGCGGCCGATGCCGTGCGCCGGCGGCGAGTTGAAGTTTCGCTCGATCATCCGGCGGATGCTGCTCACGGCCAAGCGATCGATCGGCCGGAAAAGGGGGATCGCGTTCAGCGGCGGAGCTCCCTCGAATGCATCGTCGAGCAACGCTAGCGCGATGCGCCACACGTTGCGGATGGCCTGGTCGCCGCCTGCCAGACGAATCGGCCGAAAGGTGGCGAAGCGCGTGAAGCCGGTGAGGCTCGCCACCAGGATCTCGCCGCCCCACGACGTGCCATCGGTGCCATAGCCGGTGCCGTCGTACGCGACGCCGACGACGGTCCCGTCGAGTCCATGCTCCGCCATGGCGCTCACGACATGCGCATGATGGTGCTGCACGGAGACGAGCTCCACCCCTTCGAGCGACTGCGCGAAACGCGTGGAGAAGTAGTCCGGATGCAGGTCGTGGGCGACGATGCGTGGTGCGACGCCGATGAACTTCTTCAGTTGCTCGACGCTGGCCTCGAACGAGCGCATGGTCTCGAACGTCTCGAGGTCGCCGACGTGCGGACCGAGAAACGCACGATGTCCCGCGCCGATGCAGATCGCGTTCTTGAGGTGCGCACCGACAGCCAGGACCGGCTCGGCGAACGCGTGCTTCAGCTCGACGTCTCGGGGGACATACCCGCGCGCGCGGCGGAGCATCGTCGGAGCGCCGGCGATCACGCGCACCACGGAGTCGTCCGCGCGCGTCTCGATCCTGCGGTCGTGCATCAGGAAGATGTCGGCGATCTGCCCGAGACGCTCGAGAGCCTCTTCGTTGTCGACGGCCATCGGCTCGTCGGTCGTGTTGCCGGAGGTCAGGACCAGCGGCACGCCGGCTTCGCGAAGGAGGATGTGATGCAGCGGCGTGTATGGCAGCAGCAGACCGACCAGGGGGTTCTCGCCCGCGATCTCGGGGGCGAGCCTGGCGTCTCTCCTGCGCGGAACGAGTACGATCGGACGCTCGACGGAGATCAGCAGCGCGCGGTCGTCGTCGGTGAGCTCGGCGACGCGCTCGGCTTCGTCGAGATCCCGCACCATCACCGCCAGCGGCTTCGCCTCGCGGCGTTTCCGGTCGCGAAGGCGCACCACGGACATCGACGAGGAGGCGTCGCACGCGAGATGGAATCCGCCCAGGCCTTTGACGGCCACGATCATCGACGCGCGCACAGCGCGCGCTGCGAAGTGGATCGGCAGGTCGGTGGCGATCTCACGCCCCTGGGGATCGACTGCGACGAGCTGCGGCCCGCACGCGGGACAGGCGTTCGGCTGCGCGTGAAAGCGCCGGTCCAGCGGGTCTTCGTACTCCCGCCGGCACTCGCCGCACATCCCGAAGGAGGACATGGTCGTCTTCTCGCGATCGTAAGGAACGTCGCGGACGATCGTGTAGCGCGGGCCGCAGTTCGTGCAGTTCGTGAAGGGATAGAGGAACCGCCGGTTCTTCGGGTCGAAGATGTCGCTCAGGCAGTCCCCGCAGGTGGCCAGGTCCGGCGGAATGGAGATGTTCCGCTCGTCGGCCGTCTCGCTGGTGACGATGGAGAACTCGCTCGCGCTCTCGAACGGGATCGGCTGCCACTCGAGCTCGCGGATGCGCGCGGAGACAGGGCCTCCCGCGCCGAGGTGGGCCATGAACGCGTCCATCGCCTCGTCGCTTCCGAACGCGTCGATGATCACGCCCGCGGAATCGTTGCGGACACGACCCGTGACGCCCTCGCGTGCGGCCAGCTGATGGACCCACGGCCGGAAACCAACGCCTTGAACGACGCCGCGGATCTCGATATGACGCCCTACGTTGCGCATCACGCATCACGTTAGGCATCCGATGAACGTGGAGCGCTGATTGTGCGCACACCGGGTAGTGATGGTCGTCACCCG
>CAZLGP010000112.1:0-108614 GCA_964558905.1 uncultured Thermoanaerobaculia bacterium
CGCCCCGGAGGGGCGGAAGAGGTTCTCTGCAGCCCCTCCGGGGCGGGTCATTCGCGGACGCCCACGTTTCCGGTGGCGGCGCATTCGCGCTCGCCACCGGCTACCCTCTTTACGCGCCTCCGGCGCAGGTGCCCGAGCCTAAAGTCAACGCCATTGCGGCTGAAGCCGGGGGCTATTTCCTCTTGCCCGCTACGCGGGCATTTGGGCAACAGGCCCTGAAGCCAGGGGCTATTGCCTTCGGCCCGCTCCGCGGGCACTGGAGTTTGATCGTCGCCAATTGCACGCCGCCACCGCGTGTCAGGGATCCCGCCGCCTTCGACCCGCTACGCCGGCCAATTGCACGCGGCGAGCGCGTGTCGGGCATCAAGCCGCCGTAGGCGGCATCAGAAAATAGCCCCCGGCTTCAGCCGGGGGGAAAAGCGCTCCCATCACGAGGCCGCGTAGCGGCCGACAGAACGCGACACGACGAAGGAAGCACCCATGAGCACATTCGAGCAGCAAATCGCCGAAACCCAGAAGTGGTTCGACTCCCCCCGCTTCGAGGGCATCATCCGCCTCTACAGCGCGCGGCAGATCGTCGAACAGCGCGGGACGATCGCCAACGACTACACCGTCGCGCGTGAAGCCGCCGAGGCGTTCCATCCTCGCCTGCGCGAGCTCTTCGCGGCGCGACAGAGCATCACCACCTTCGGCCCCTACTCCCCCGGCCAGGCCGTGGCCCTGAAGCGCCTCGGCATCGAAGGCATCTACCTCGGCGGCTGGGCCACGTCCGCGAAGGGATCGGCCGACGAAGACCCCGGCCCCGATCTCGCCAGTTATCCCCTCAGCCAGGTGCCGAGCGAGGCCGCGGTCATCGTGCGCGCCCTCCTCACCGCCGATCGCAACCAGCACTACCTCCGCGCGCGCATGTCCGTGGAGCAGAGCGAGGCCACGCCCGTCCACGACTACCGCCCCTTCATCATCGCCGACGCCGACACCGGCCACGGCGGCGATCCCCACGTGCGCAATCTCATCCGCCGCTTCGTCGAAGCCGGCGTCCCCGGCTACCACATCGAAGACCAGCGGCCCGGCACCAAGAAGTGCGGCCACCAGGGCGGCAAAGTCCTCGTCGGATCCGACGAGCAGATCAAGCGCCTCAACGCCGCGCGCTTTCAGCTCGACGTCATGCGAGTCCCCGGCATCATCGTCGCGCGCACCGACGCCGAGGCCGCGAACCTCATCGACAGCCGCAGCGACGAGCGCGACCAGCCCTTCCTCCTCGGCGCCACCAACCTGAACGTCCCTCCGTACCGCATCGCCTACCTGGCGATGATGAAGCTCTTCCACGACGAAGGCGTCGCGGAGCTCAACGGCCATCTTCTCTACGGCATCGCCGACGGCGAGTACGGACCCGCGCACGCGTGGCTGAAACGCACCGGCGTCGCGAAGCTCGTCACCGAGGGCGTGTCTGCCGTGAAAAAGGGAGGCGACGTCGATAAGGCCTTTGCGAAAGCCGAGGCCCGGCTCGTCGAGGCCTGGGAGGCCGAGGCCACGCCGAAGACCTACGCCGAAGCGGTGGCCGACGTCCTCGACTTCCGCATCAGCGAGGGCGAAGAGCTCGACATGACCGTGGAACAGTGGATGGAGCTCGCCGCCCGCGCCTCCATCGCCACCGCCCGCGACAGAGCCCGCACCCTCGGCATCAACGTCATCTGGGACCCGGAGTACGTGAAGACTCCCGACGGCTACTATCAGGTGCGCGGCGGCATCGACTACGCCATCGCCAAATCCCTCGCCGCGGCCCCCTTCGCCGACATCCTCTGGATGGAGACCAAGACCGCCGACCTCGAGGACGCGCGCCGCTTCGCCGAGGCCATCCACACCGTCCATCCCGACAAGATGCTGGCCTACAACCTCTCCCCGTCGTTCAACTGGGACTCCACGGGGATGAGCGAAGACCAGATGCGCGCGTTCCCCGAGGAGCTCGGGAAGCTCGGGTTCGTGTTCAACTTCATCACCTACGGCGGACACCAGGTCGACGGCGTCGCGTCCGAGGAGTTCGCGACCGCGCTCAGGCAGGACGGCATGCTCGCCCTGGCCAGACTGCAGCGGAAGATCCGCCTCGTCGAGTCGCCGTACAAGACCCCGCAGACCCTCGTCGGCGGCCCACGCCTCGACGCGGCGCTCCTCGCGTCCTCGGGGCGCACCGCCACGACCACCGCGATGGGCAAAGGCTCCACGCAGACCCAGCATCTCCTCCAGACCGAGGTGCCGAAGAAGCTGCTCGAGGAGTGGCTGGGGATGTGGCGCAAGCACTATGGAATCGGTCAGCCGCTGCGCGTGAAGCTCCATCCCCAGCGCGCCGGCTCGGAGCTGCTCGAGCTGTCCATCGTCGACGAAGAGGAGACCAAGCTCGCCAACGTCATCTTCGCGCCCATCCAGGATCGCCGCGGCCGAGCGATCCTCTCCGTGCGCGACCAGAACACCTTCGAGCAGGCGCTGCGCAAGAAGCGCCTCATGACCATCATCCACCTCTACCTCATCCATCGTTACAAGGCGGACACCGTGCACTACGTCACCCCCACCGACGACAACCGCTACCAGACCGAGCGCATGCAGGCCCACGGCCTCTACCGCGAGGTGAACACCGAAGTCGGCCAGATCATCGTCGCCGACATCAACGCCCCGCGGATCGAAGAGCTCCTGTCCGCCGACCGCGCGGCCCTCGGAGCCCTGATCCGCAAGGAGGCGCCCGTCCCGGCGTAACGATGTGGTGCCGGCGCCCTCGCCGGCCGTGGCGCCGGCGCCTCGCCGGCCGCCGAGTCGCCAAGTCGTCAAGTCGTCGAGAAGAGCCGCCACCTCACCACCCGAAGACTCGACCACCGAAAAACTCGCGGCTCGCGGAGCGCCGGCTTCCAGCCGGCCGCTACGCCGCCTTCCAGGCGGCCCGGATCGCGCCGCGGTAGAAACGTCAGGCGCGCTGCGCCGCCCGAAGCCGCGACGGTTGAATGCGTCCGTGACGTGCCGCAAGGCGGAGCAACCAGCGCCGCCGGCCGTGCCGGCTCGCCCCTCTGCTATCCTCCCCCACCGGTCCGATGAACATCTCCCACACCCTCACTCCGGGGCAGCTCGTCGACTTCCTCCTCAACGTCGCCACCGTGCGGCCGGTGTTCATCTGGGGGGGATCGGGAAGTCTTCGCTCGTACAGGAATTCGCCGCCTCCGTCGGGCTCCCCTGCGTCTCGCTCCTCGGATCGCAGCTCGCGCCGGAAGATCTCATCGGCGTGCCACAGATCACCGGCGGCAAGAGCCGCTTCTGTCCTCCCGCATCCATCGCGCGTGAGGAGGCCTACTGCCTCTTCCTCGACGAGCTGAACGCCTGTTCGCACGAGGTGCAGAAGGCCTTTTACAGCCTGATCCACGAACGTCGCCTCGGCGAGTACGAGCTGCCGGCCGGATCGATCGTCATCGGCGCGGGCAATCGCGCACAGGACAGCGCGATCGTCAAGCCGATGTCCTCCGCTCTCATCAACCGCATGCTGCACGTGCAGCTGAAGGCCTCCCACCGCGACTGGCTCGCGTGGGCGACGCGCACCTCCATTCACCCGCTCGTCCTCGACTACATCCAGACGCGCCCCGACCATCTCTGGAGTCAGCCGCCCAAGACCGAGGAGCCGTTCTCGACGCCGCGGTCGTGGCACATCCTCAGCGATGCCATGCACGCGTACGGCGAGTCTCTCGACGACGGGGCGCTCGAAGCGCTCGCCTATGGGTGCCTCACGCCCCATCACGCGACGCAGTTCAAGGCCTTCGTCAAGCAGGTACGCAGCCGTTACGAGCTCGCGGCGATCCTCAAGGGCGAGCTTGCGTGGCCCGACCGCCCCGAAGACCGCGACGTTCTGTACTTCCTCTCTCAGTCCTTCCGCGCGCAGCTCATCAAGGAGCTTCCGGCGGACAAGCCCGAGGGCAGCGGCCCTTATCGCGAGCTCGCACATCGCGCAAAGGGACTGCTCAAAGAGCTCGCCGCGATCAACCACGAGATCGCGCAGATGGTCGTCGCCACCGTCGACGAACAGGCGGCGCTACCCGCCTGGTTCCTCGTCGAAGTCGTACGGGATCTACCGCGGCTCGTGGAGAGGAAGGCGTGAGAGCCGTCGCCACCAGGGAGACACCTGCAAAGCTCTCCGTGTCTCCGTGGTGAACCCCCGGGCGAAGCGCATGCGTAAGGCCCCGAAACTCGATCCCGCCACGAAGGCCTTTCTCGAGGGAAGGCGGATGGTCGAGCACCACCCCATCTTCGCCCCCCTCCTCCTCCGTGTCCACGTCTACCGGAGAAAAGACACGCAGTGCCCGGAGGACGGCTGGGCCGTCACCGAGAACGGCGTCATCGACGCGCACCACACGCGACGTGGGACACCCGAGGAGTGGGCGTACGTCATCGGACATGCGCTGCTGCACCTCGCGTTCGACCACTTCCACATCGGCGAGAAATCGATGGAGTGGAACACCGCCTGCGACGTCGTCGTCGCGAAGTTCCTCGCCGACCTGAAATTCGGCCGCTGCCCCGACGATATGCGGGCCGATTTCGGCGAGCTGGCAGCCATGGGCGAAGAGCGCCTCTTCGAACGTTTCCGCCGCGACGGGATCCCGAAAGAGCTGCAGGCCATCGGCACCGCGGGCGCGCGCTCGGGCGATCTCTTCTGGACTCCGCAGCCGATGGATGGGGAGGAGCGCAAGAGCTGGACCCGCGCCTTCGCCGCGGGACTCGTCGCCTCGGTCGCAAGCGCGGTCCGCGTCGCGGGCGGCTACGAGGCAGCGCTCGGCGCGGAGAAGGAGCTGCTTTCGACCGCCGAGCAGGCGCGCCGCTGGTTCGTCAACAGCTACCCGCTCGTGGGCGCGCTCGCCGCCGCGTTCACGATCGTCGAGGCGCCCGAGGACGTGCGGCGTCTCGGCATCACCGTCGCCGCGGTGGCGGCGGAGGCGAAAGAAATTTACGTCAACCCGGCCGCCGCGCTCAGTCTCGCCGAGGCGAAGTTCGTCCTCGCGCACGAGCTGCTGCACGTCGGGCTGCGTCACGAGGCGCGGCGACAGGGGCGCGACCCACACCTCTGGAACGTCGCCTGCGATTACGTGATCAACGGCTGGCTGCACGAGATGGACCTCGGCGCCATGCCGGCGTTCGGCGGGCTGCACGACGAAGAGCTGAAAGGACTGTCGGCCGATGCGATCTACGACCGGCTGGCGGTCGACCTGCGGCGGAACCGGAAGCTGGCGACGTTCCGCGGCATCGGCGCGTGCGACATCCTCGAGGGGCCGCGGGGCGACTGGTGGGCGCGCGAAGACGCGATGACCCTCGACGATTTCTATCGGCGCGCGCTGGCGCAGGGACTCATGTACCACAACGAGCAGGGGCGCGGCCTCCTGCCGGCCGGACTGCTCGAGGAGATCCGCGCGCTCGACCGCCCTCCCATTCCGTGGGACGTCGAGCTCGCGCGCTGGTTCGACGAGCAGTTCCCGGCCGAGGAGCGCATCCGCACGTACGCGAGACTGAGCCGGCGCCAGAGCGCCACCCCGGACATCCCCCGTCCGCGCTATGTCGCGCCGCCGGACGACGCGAACCGGACGTTCGCCGTGGTGCTCGACACCTCTGGATCGATGGAGCGCACGCTCCTGGGAAATTGCCTCGGCACCATTGCGAGCTACGCGCTCGCGCGCGACGTCCGCGCCGTTCGTCTCATCTTCTGCGACGCCGCCGCCTACGACCAGGGCTACGTCGCGCCGGAGACGATCGCGGAACGGGTCAAGGTGAAAGGGCGCGGAGGCACCGTCCTCCAGCCCGCGATCGATCTCCTGGAGCGGGCGCTCGATTTCCCCGACGGCGGCCCGATCCTGGTGATCACCGACGGCAACTGCGATCGCCTCCGCGTGAGGAACGAGCACGCGTACCTGCTTCCGCGCGGGCATTCGCTGCCGTTCGTGCCGAAGGGAAAGGTGTTCTATGTGGCGTGAGGGGTGGGTGGTGGGCGTCTCGGAGCGCAATGAAAAGCCGGGCGCGGGCACGGCACGGGCGCGGGCACGGAAAACCCGGTGCCTGCTTTCCCGGGCCCGAGCCCGACCCCGTGCCCGCGCCCGGCTTAGACATGAACTCCGAAAGACGAATCCCCGGACGACCCGTCAACCTGGTAGAAAATACTCCCCATGCCCGAAGACCTGGTCATCTTTCAGATCATCAGCGACGACGCGAAATGCGACGAGTGCGGCGAGGAGCTCGGGCGCGGCCGGATGCTCCGCAAGGAAAGGGAGAAGGGGCTCTGCCTCGACTGCGCCGATCTCGGCCACTTGTCGTTTCTCGGCGCCGGCAACGCCTGCGTCACCCGGCGCGCGAGGAAGCACTCCCCCATCGCCGTCGTCGTCGTGCGCTGGAGCCGGGCCCGCAAACGGTACGAGCGCCAGGGGCTTCTGGTCAGCCCGGAAGCGGTCGAGCGCGCCGAGGAAGAGTGCCTCGATGACGCGGAATTGCGGCTGCGTCGCCAGATGGCCAACGCACTCCGGCGCGACGCGCTCGACGAGAAGTACGTCGCCCGATTCGCGGCGGAGATCCGGAGGCGCTTCCCCTCCGCACCGAAGGATGTCGAGTCGCGCATCGCCAGGCACGCGTGCGCGAAATCTTCAGGTCGCGTCGGCCGCACCGCGGCTGCGAAGGATCTCGCCGACGAGGCCATCGAGCTCGCCGTTCGCGCGCACATCCGCCACGGCCATACGAGCTACGACCAGCTCCTCGCACGGGGAGCCGATCGCCAGGAAGCACGGGCCGCCGTCCGCCGGGAGATCGAGACGGTCCTGGACGCCTGGAGGAACGCATGAGCGTCGGACGCAGCGCCCTTTCCCTAATCCATTACCTACCAAGCCGGTTCATTACCGGATTCACCGGAGACGTCTCCAACGTGCGCGCGGATCTCTACCTCTACCGAGGCATTCCACGCGATCCTCTGCCTTGAGGCCAGTCAGGACATGCCGGAGCAAGTCGACGGGGCATTCGCGCAGCAGCTCGGCGATGCTGAAAGGCCCCATCTCTCGCTCGACTGCGGCAATGACGGTCTCCGTCTTCTCGCCTCGGCGGGCACCGGTCGAGCCAACGCGCGTCTCGAGCTCCCGGTACGCCTCCTTCAGGACATAAAGCACATAGTTGAGCCAGGAACCCGTCCCGCACCATCCCGTCGATCACCTCGGCGTGTCCTCTGCGGTAGCCCACCGGATGGACGTACGGCGACGGCAGGCCGCGTGTCGGATCGCTCGAGACGTCCAGTCGACGAGACAGCTCCTCGACGACTGGACGACTCGGTGACGCGACGACTACGCGTTGGACCGGCGCTGAAGGCATGTGCTTCGCGCTCCGCCCGCCCAAGTCCCTCGCTCGACTACAGCCACAATGCTCGCGTGATCGACGTCGACACTCGCCATCCCCGCAGTCCCGTACCTCAGCGTCGATGACGCAGATGAGCGATCAAATCCTCCGACAGAGCGCCCGCTTCTTGCTCTTCATAGATCTCGTGACGGAGTGGAATCTTGTGGAGGATGTTCTTCGCGCGTACGTACGCATCCTGGTGCTTCAGCAATTCTGGTGGGTGCAGCAGGAAGTAGAAACGACCCTCTCGCGCTTCAACGGACTCCTGCAGGTTCATCGCTGCACCGAGCCACTTCGCCGCCTTGTCTCGGATCAGGGTGTCTTTCGAGTAGTCCATTGACACGGGCTGCAGCACGTGCCAGTGCTCATTCTGAAACGCATGATCGAACTCGATGGCGTAGTCAGGAGTCTCGAACTTCTTCGGGCGGAGACTTCGCGTGACCTCGCCGGCCAGCTTGCTCTTGTACCGCGTCCACACCTGATCGTCCGTGAGATGCTCTGTCTGCTGGCGCTCATACTGCGACGTCACGAAGCGGTCGAACAATTCGTCCACGATCGACGGCAGATCCTCGCCGACGCCGCCCATCGCTTCACTCACACGGAAGCTCGATCCCCGGTCCGTCCAGATGCGCCGCGCGATCTCGGGAGCGGTCGTGAGCTGCCCCGAGTCGGCGACGAAGAGCACGGCGCCGAATAATGACTCACGCGCTTCATCGACGGCGCTCTGAAATTGCCGCAACACCTGCTTGAACCGCTCCCCATCAAACCGCGCAAACGTCGACGAGAAGCGCTCGTAGCGGTACTCTAGCCTCACGTCCAGAAAGGACGCTGCCGGCGAAAAAAGCAACACGCCCACGTTCAGCGACTCCGCCGCGATGGGATCGTGAACATAACGGACCAGACAAAACGTGTAGACAGACTTCATAAAAGGCTCCGTGCCACTTCGTAGACAACCTTCGGCTCGTACTCCCGCAACATCGACAGATGCTCGCGTACCCGCCCGAGCCACCCGGCCCAGGCATTCGGTACCCACACCTGAGACGCTTGAACGGCGTCCGACATTTCGACCAGCAGCTCATGGACGAGCATGGGCCATTCCACGTCTGCTTCCTTCAACTCTCTGTGGAACAGGTGGAACGGCGCGATCCCGTGTCTGGAAACCTCCCAAGGATGCGCCGAGACGCCGACGATGGGGTAGAGAAAACTGAAACACGACTCGAAATCGATCGCCGCCAGCTGGCGCGACACCACGAGGCAGTTCCCGTTGTCCTGGCGACGGTCGGGATTCTGCACCAGCAAATCGAACAGATACAGCCGTGCAGCACCGTAAATCTGCTCCCCCGACATACGTCCGAACGTCGGTGGCCCCACGCCGGCACCCAGGTTGCGGCTTCCGACCCCAAACCCTGCGGGTACCGAGACATCTACGTGTCGTAGAAACTCCGAAAAGTCCGGATGGACCTCGATGAACGCCGATTCGCCGGTGGTGATGCCGCAGGATCGCGCAAGTACGTTCCCCATCATCTCCGCGAACAGCGATTGCTCCGTGATCTCCGGCAGCCCCACGAACTTTGCGAAGAACTCCGCGGCGTCACGCCCGCCCACGGATTCCTCGCTCTGGCGCGTACAGAACAATCGCAACGGACGAGTGCGCCCCGATTCTGCCCGGCCGAGATATCGCTCAGCGGTCCACGTCTGAGGCTCGAACGTCATACGGCTGGAGGGAGATGAAATTCAGAATGCCGATCGCGCGTCGCTCGGATCGGTCTCTCCGAACACGATGGTACCTCGGCCGGCCGTGCCGGCCTATCCCCCTCGCGCGCGGAACGCGAGGACCACGAAGATCACCACGATCAGCAGAAGGAAAATGCGGCCGACGCCCATCAGCCGCGTGCCCGCGACCGGCCGCGAGCCTCTCGGCTTGACCCCCGTGACTGCGGCCAACGCCGCGACGACGACAGCCAGACCAACCCATACCAGCCAGTTCATGGTGGGCCGTCTCTACAAGGAACGGGCCACGCGGGGGCGGCCGGCGAGCCGCCGGCGGACCGGCCGGCCGGCGGCCGGCGCTCCCGGGCGAGCCGAAAATTCACAGCCACCGCTCGACCGCTCCATCCACGAAGAACAAGCCTCCCCGCGCCGGGGCGCCGGTCATCTCGGACCAGAACCGCACGTAGTGCTCGACCTGCGGGCGGTACCAGGCGACCAGCGCGTCGAGGCGTCCGGAGGTGGAGTCGGACTTGTAGTCGACGATGAACCAGGTCTCTCCCTCGCGGAACACCAGATCGATCACTCCGTGCAGCAACGTCTCCCCATGCGGCTCGAGGTTGACCGTCAACGCGAACGGCACCTCGGCATACTTTTCGTCGGCCGCCAGAACGCGCGCCCACAACGGGGAGGTGCGCAACGCCGCAACGGCGGCCGTGACTTCATCGACCTCGACCGGATCGCGCTCTTCGTCCTTCAATAGATTCTCCGCGTACGCGCGGACGTCGAGGTTCTCGTTGCGCAGCAGAGCCTCGAACAGCCGGTGCAGCACGCGTCCCCACGATGTGCCCCTGCCGAGACCTTCCTCGGCGCGGACGAGCTGCGCGTGGTCGTCGTGGGCGATCTTCGTCACCGGCAGGACCGAATACGAAGACGCGCGCGCGCGATCGAGACGCGCGGCGATCTCCAGCTGCGCCTCCTCCGGAGTCCCGGCGGCGACAACGGGAGCAGCAGCAGCGCGCGCATCGTCACGGGCAGCGAAGACGTGTAGCACGTTCTGCGCGATCGCGCTCCACATCCCCTTCCGTTTGCGATCCTCGAGGCGCACTCCCGTGACGAGCATCCTCTTCGCGCGAGTAGCCGCGACATACAACAGCCGCTTCCGCTCCGCGCCGTGAAACGCCTTCTCCTGCGTCGCCAGCGCATCCCAGTCCGGCGGCAGCGCGATGTCGCGCGTCGTGCGCGCACCCCACGTGCCCCAGACTTTCTCCCGGATGGCCACGTAGCCCCGCGATGTCTCCCCGCTGCGATCGACGTACAGGTCCGGCTCGTGCTCGAAATCATCGGCAGGATCGATGAGGAACACGACCGGCGCCTCGAGTCCCTTCGCCTGGTGCAGGTTCATGAGACGCACGACATCCGTCGCGGCGGGATCGACGTTCAGCTCCTCGATGTCCGCCCTCGTCTCGAGCAACTCGCCGAGGTGGGCCACGATGTCGCTGAAACCGGCGCCGGTCGCGGACTCGCGGCGCGCGAGCGCGAGCGCCAAGAGAGCGTTGCCCGCGCGCGTCCCGCCCTGCTCTTCCTGCGCCGCGCGCGTGAGGATCCCCACGCGCTCGAAGAGACGCGCCATCGCCGCGACGGGAGGAAGCTCGCGCGCCCACTCGACTCCCTCGCGCACGATCTCCAGTCCCGCCGCCACCTCGGGCGGCATCCCGGCGGCGTCGTTGGCGGTCTCCGTCGCCGGCGAGCCTCTCCTGCCAACCGCCAACTGCAAACGGTCAACTGAGCCCCACGGCGACCACCGCCCGCCCGCCTTCACGTACCGATAAAGCGCATCGTCCGACACACCACAAAGGGGCCCGCGCAGAAACGCGGCGAGCGACACCGCGTCGTCGGGATCGGCCACCGCGCGCAGCAGCGGCATCGCATTCCGCAGATCCTCCGACGTCGAGAAGGCCTCCCCTCCCGTGATCTCGTAGCGGATCCCCTCCTGCTCGAGCGCCGCGGCGTACGCGGGCAGGCGCCTCCTGATCCCGCTCACGAGGAGAAAGTCGCCGTAGCGATGCGTGCCCGCGGCGACCGCGGAGCGGATCCACCGCGCGATGCACCCCGCCTCGGCCGCGGCCACGGCGTCGTTCGTCCCCTCCGGCGTCTCGAGAACGTACACGCCGGAATCCGGCGGAGCGTCATTCGTGCTCGCGATGAGATCCACGTGCTCCGCCTGCCTCCCCGCCTCCACGTCCGCGCGTTCGAACACCACCCGGAACGTGTCGTTCACAAAGTCGCAGATCGCCTTCGGCGAGCGGAAGTTCGTCTGCAGCGGCACGACCCGGCCGCCGGTCTCGACGATCCTCCGACGGACGTTCCCGTAGGTCGTGATGTCCGCGCGGCGGAAGCGGTAGATCGACTGCTTCGGATCGCCGACGATGAACAGCGACCCCGCGCGCGGCGTGAGCCGTCGCCAGTCCCGCTCGTCAACCTCCGCGCCGGTGAGGTAGAACAACACCTCGGCCTGGATCGGGTCCGTATCCTGGAACTCGTCGACGAGGACGTGCGTGAAGCGGCGTTGAAAATAGCGCCGCACGGCGGGATGGTCGCGGAGCAGGTCGCGTGCTCGGACGAGGAGGTCGTTGAACGTGAGCGTGCCGTCGCGGAGGCGCTGCGTCTCGAACTCCTCCACCGCGGGCGTGAGCAGGTCGACGACCAGGCAGTGTACGAACTCCCGCCACCGTCGCAGCGTCGGGCGCACCAGCGTCGACGCGATCTCCGCGTAGTCCATATAGAGCTGCTTGGCTTGCGGTCCATCCGGCCAGTTCTTGAGTGTGGCCTTGCGGGTCAGGTGATCGCCGGCCTCGAGAAGCTCGAGCTGCTCGCGCACGTCGCCGAGATCCGAGGAGTCGCGCTTGCGGACCAGGTCGCGCATCATCTTCTCGAACGCGTCCTGCTTCTCGCGCATCGAGTCGTCGGGAAAGCACGGCTCGCAGCGCGCGAGAAACTCCAGCACGGCGTCGACGGCCGGCTGCAATGCGGGACGCGAGCACGGCGTCGCCACCATCTCCACGTCCGCGTACTCCACGAGCCTCCGGAACGCGGCCTTCAGGTGCTTCGAATGGACGCCGGCGTCGAGGACGCTCTGCAGCGCGTCCGAGCCGCGCAGCGCCTGCGCGTCGAACCACTTCCCCCAGAAGTCGAGCTCGAGCAGCGACGCGGCGACGTCATCGAGCTCCTCGAATTCCGGATCGAGTCCGGCCTCGACCGGACGCTCGCGGAGCAGGCGCGCACAGAACGCGTGCGTCGTGCCGATGAGCGCGCGGTCGAGCGTCGCGATCGCGCGGGCGACGCGCTCGCGCTCCTCTCCTTCACACGTAAGCAGCGCCTTCTCCAGCGCCTCCTGCACCCGCTCGCGCAATTGCGCGGCCGCCTTCACCGTGAACGTGATCGCCGCGAGCGAGGACGCCTCGCAACGTCCCGTGCGGATGAGCGACGCGATGCGCGTGACGAGGCTCGTCGTCTTCCCCGTGCCCGCCGCCGCCTCGACGAGCAGGTTCACGTCGAGGTCCGTCGCGATCGCCGCGCGTGCTGCTTCGTCCGCGAGCGTCAATCCATCTCCTGCAGCTCGCGCCACGCGCGCACTGCCGGGTCGTCCGCGTTCGCGCTCTGTTTGCGCTGCATGCGCGCGCGCACCTCACTCTTGTCGCCGCAGATGGCGGGGTAGGGACAGAACGAGCAGCGTCCCTCGTCCGGCTGCGGGAAGAACCCCGAGGCGGCGACGTCGAAGAGGCGGTTGAGGGCGAGCTCGAGATCGCCCGGCGGACACGTGCGCTCCGCGCGCGCGCCGTCGCCCTTCGCCGTCGGGAAGTAGTAGCCCGAGCACTGCACGCGGCCGGCGAGGCTGCGATCGCGGAGGATCTGCTCGAGCGCGCGGGCGTAGATCACGTGCTGCAGCTTCGTCCCCCGCTTGAGCTGCCAGGCGTCGTGATACTCGAACAGGCCGCCGGTCTTGTAGTCCCACACCTCCCAGTCGCCGGTCGTGACGTCCTGATCGACGCGATCGATCGTGCCGCGCAGACGGACCTCGCGTCCGTTGCCGAGACCGATCGCGAACGATCCGTTCTCGCCGAAGGAAAGCTCGAAGAACCGCGGCACGATCCGCCCGCCGAGGCGCTCCTCCGTGCGCAGAAAGATCTCGCACGTCGTCCGCAGCTCGTCCGCCTGGCGCGCGTACGCCGTCTCCGTTCCCGGAGGGATCTCCCCACGCCACCACGCCAGCCGCTCATTGGCGATCTCCAACATGCGCGGCCCGTTCTCCTCGAGCGACGCGGGTGCGCCCGACTCCGCGAGCTCGCGCATCGTGCGCTCCAGCACCTCGTGGACGAGCAGACCGAACTGCCGCGCGTCCAGCCACCGATCCTGTACCCGCTCCAGCTCCTCCACCGGCTCGATCTTCAGCACGCGCTCGAGGAACCAGCCGAAAGGACAGCGGGCCATCCTCTCCAGCTGCGACGCCGAATAAACCCGGCCCGTGAGCCGCGGATCGATCTCCCCCGGCTGCACGTCGATCCGCCCATCCCACGCCGTCAGCGCCTCCGACTCCCGCGCAATCTGCCACGCCGGCGCCTCGACCGGCCGCCGCACCCCGCGCACAAACCGATCCGCCAACCCCCACTCCGCCAAAGAAAGCGGAACCTCCCTCTCCAAAAACCCCACCCCCCTCGCCTCCCCAACCAACTCGTCGTACGGAGCGCCGCGCTGCGGAGCGCCGCGCTGCGGAGCGCCGGCTTCCAGCCGGCCGCTACGCCGGCGTCCCGCCGGCCCGCTCTCGCGAAAAACCTTCAACAAATCCCTCGCCGGAAACCGCCCCCGCCGCTCCCGCAGATCCAGCTCCGACCAGCTCAACGTCACCCGCGCCCCCTCCGCCCGCCCCAGCAACGCAAACAACCGCGCCGAAGCCCGCGAAGGCGCTTCCCCCAACAACTCCAGCGTCCGCGGTCGGATGGCATCGTTGAGCGCCACCCGCTCCGCATCCAGAACGATCGGATCCTGCAATCCGCTCCCGGGATGCTTCGCATCGTCCAGCCCCACCACAAACAGACTCCCCCGTCCGCTCCACCCGCCGCTCCGCACCGGCGCCACGTGCACATGTCCCGGACGCGGATTCGACGCCCCGACGTACACGTCCGCGATCGCATCGCTCAACCGCTCGATCGCGATCGTCCGCGTGGAGCGCGCCTCGGGAAGCCGCGTCAGCTCGCCGAGCACGCGACGCAGCGCCGCCAGAGCCATCCCGTCGATCTCGTTGCGCGTCGCCGCGAAGCGTTTGAGAAATCCCATCGTCGCGCGAGCGAGCGCCCCCGCCTCCACCTCCTCCCCCTCGGCGATCGGAGTCGTGATCTCCAGCAGCGCATCGATCAGCGCCAGCGCCTCGCGACCGCGGTCGATGCGGCGCCCGATGCCGGCGATGCGCGTCTCCGAGTCCGTGTCTGCGATCTCGGATTGCAGCCGCGCCAGCATCGCCTGGACCCGCGGGACGTAGCGTTCGCGTCCCCAGCCGATCCTCGCCTCGCGCAGCACGCGCGCGAACGCGAACGGCGTCAGTGCGTCACTCCTGGTCTCGATCGCCCCCGCCCGGGCGATCCGCTGCAGCTGCGCCGCGTCGAAGTCCTCACCGATCCAGCGCAGAAACCCCAGCGCCGCCCGTCCCGGTCGCGTGTACGAAGCCGAGATCCCCTCGGCGAACGTCGCCGGAATCGCATGCTCCGCCGTCAGCTCGTACGCCAGCGAGAGATATGGATCGCGCGTCGTGTAGACGATCTCCGCGTCATCGAACGACTCCGCATTTCGCAGCGCGTGCCGGATCTCGTTCTCTTCCCCGACGGCGCGCACGAACGCGATCTCGCGATCGCTTTTGTCGATCGTCTGCCCCCCGATGCTCCGCCCGGAGACGAGCTCCACCAGCCTCGCCTCCGCGGACGACCCCTCCACATCCTCCGCCACCACCCACTTCGTATCGCCGCCCCACGGCAGCGTCGCGCCCGACTCCGCGATCGCGATCGCCTTCGCCAGCACGCCGAAGCGATCGACGAATCTGCGCTCAGACAACTCCTCCTCGTACGCGATGAGAATCCGCGACAGATCCGTGGCCTTGCGCGGATCCTCGAATGCCTCCGCGGGCAGCTCGCGCAGCCCCGCGTGGCGCAGATCGTCGATGGAGCGCTGAATCGCCCGATACAGCCCCGGCCGCCCGCGCAACTCCGCGAAATAGGAAGAGTCATCGAGGACGCGATCGCAGGCCCGCTCCAGAATCGCCAGCGCCTGCGCGCGCGAGAGCACCGTCCACCCCTCCCGTGCCAGCTCGAACGACGCCACCGCATCCGCCAGCGTGCGCGTCGTCTCGAACCGCAGATGGATCCAGTGCGTCCCCGAGCGCGCCAGCGCATCCCCGATCTGGTGCCCGACCGCGAGCGAGGGAACGACCACCACCTTCTCGCGCAACGGATGCTCCCGACAGATCGCCGCCAGCATCCCGAGCAGAGAGCTCACCCGACGAAGTATAGTTGTCCTCCTGAGCCGGCGAAGCGCGGCGAAGGATCCCCTGCCTCGTGCGCGAGTGTCGCAAACCGCAGGAGGTCCTTCGCCGTTCTCCGCGACTCAGGATGACCGTCATGAGAGGCCGCCGCGACGGCGCAAAATCTTCTCGCAAACAAACACACGCATATGGGTTTCTTCTCAAAGTTGTTCGCTGCCCCCGCCCGAGAGTCCTTTGCCCGGATCGTCGCCGACGTCCTGCGCGAAGACGGCGTCACCGATCCGATCTCCTTCGACGAGGGCGCCTTCGCGCTCCGCATCGGCGACGGCATCACCGCCCGCATCCTTCACCTCGGCAACCTCCAGGAGCGGTTTCTGCGCGAGCAGCAACCCGATCGCGAAGAGGTCCTGCGTGCATACGTCCGCCGCTACCGCGCCAGCAGCGCGCCGAAGAGCTTCCGCGACGCGCAGCAGCGCCTGCTGCCGCACGTGCGCGGCCTCTCCGACTTCAGCTTCTCCAACCTCATGGCCCGTGCCGGCGATCTCCAGCGCGACGACCGTCCCTTCCGGTTGCTGACCGAGGAGATCGGAATCGGTCTGATGCTCGACGATGCGGAGATGATGCGCGGCGTCGATCACGAGCAGCTCGCAGCGTGGGGCGTCGCGGAGGACGAAGCGATGCGCGTCGCCCTCGACAACCTGCGCGCGCGAACCGATCCGCAGTTCGAGCAGCAACAGGCCGGCTTGTGGGTCTCCGGCTGGCGTGACGGTTATGACGCATCGCGCATCCTCCTGCCGGACGTCGTTGCCGACCTGCCCGTGCGCGGACGCCCCGTCCTCGTCGTCCCGCACCCCAACCTCCTCGCCGTCACCGGAGACGACGACCCCGCCGGGCTGGTGGCGATGGCCCGACTGGCCGCGAGCGCCTTCGAGGATGCGCAGCCCATCTCCGTCACGCCCCTCGTTCACGAGGACGACGCGTGGCAGGCGCTCCAACTCGACGACGATCATCCCGCGGCCTCCGCCATGGCCCTGGTGCGACTGCGGCTCGAGGTCCAGCGGTACGACCGGCAACAGGAGCTCCTCGAGGCCGAGGCCCTCCGCGAGGGCGACGAGATCCTCGTCGCGCCGTTCATCGGCACGAGAGACAGCGAGACCGGCGCCTACTTCAGTCACTGCCCGTGGAGGGAGGACTTCCGGCAGTCCCTCCCGCGCACCGACCGCGTCGGCTTCGTCTCCGACGACCGCGGCCCCCGCGGCTTCGCCGACTGGGTCGACGTCCTGCGGGTCATGGGATCGGCCATCAAGCCGACCAACGACTACCCGCCCCGCTACGCCGTCGAGACCTTCCCGACCGAGGCGCAGCTGAGGGACATGGGCATCCCGCCGCAAATTAATTGAAGATTCATCTCAGAGTGTTAGGGACGAAAAGCCGGGCACGGGCACGGGCGCGGGCCCGGAAAGACCGGGGTTGCCCTGCTTTTCCCGGGCCCGAGCCTGAGCCCGTGCCCGGTCTTTGACTCTCCCTGGATCCCGGATCGCGACCCTAAAATGCCCCCTTGCACATCTACATCGATGCCGACGCCTGTCCGGTGAAAGAAGAGGTCTACCGCGTCGCGCGCCGCTACGCCCTCGGCGTGACCCTCGTCGCCAATGCGCCCCAGCGCATTCCCGAGGACGAGTCCTTCACGCTGGTGGTCGTCCGCGAAGGCCTGGACGCCGCCGACGACTGGATCGCCGAGCACGCCGGCGAGCGAGACATCGTCATCACCGCCGACATCCCCCTGGCCGCGCGCTGCCTGCGCAACGGCGCGCGCGTGATCGGCACCACCGGCCGCCCCTTCACCGAGGACAACGTCGGCGGCGCGCTCGCCACGCGAGACATCCTCTCCGACCTCCGCGGCGCCGGCGAATTCACCTCCGGCCCGCCACCCTTCCAGAAACGCGACCGCTCCCGCTTCCTGCAAGCCCTCGACACCGCCATCCAAGCCATCCGCCGCGAGTAGTGCCGTCGGCGCGCCGGCGGCATGATAGGGGTAGGGAGAGGCCCTACGACCTCCCCCTCCCTCCGAACCGGACAAGCGGATCTCCCGCATCCGGCTCTCCAGTTGGTGATCTTGTTCAGGGCTGTCGGACGAGCTTAACGGCGCTCACGAGGCTGAAGAGACCGTGCTCGGCGAAGTAGGCATTGGGCCAGCGAAAATGAGCGTGTCCTCGTCCACGGCGGTTACTTCGACCCCGCTTTCGGCGCTTGTCGAGGATGGCGCGGAGTCGAAAGCGTACCCACGCATCGATCTCCGACCACACCCAACTGCTCGCCGAGCAGAATTTGAAGTAGTTGTACCAGCCGTGAAGCGAGGCGTTCAGTGCCCGGACGATGTCTTTGAATGAGTGACCGTTGGTCCGCTTGGTCTTTGCGCGGATCGTAGCGCGAAGCTTGTCTTTGCTTGACGGTCGCGGGTCACGGTACTTGTCGTAGAACACGTATCCGAGGAACTGAAAGCCAGGTCTTTCCATCAGGTGCGCGATTCGGGTTTTGACCGGGTGAAGTTCCAATCCTCGCTCTTCGATCAGCTCGCCGAGCTTGATCAGAGCCGCTTCGGCTTGTTCCTTCGTGCGACAGAGCACCACCATATCGTCGGCGTAGCGAACGAGCATGAACCCAGCTTGCCGCATGGCCGTATCGACCGGGTGGAGGTAGACGTTCGCCAGAAGCGGGCTGATGACCGCTCCTTGCGGGGTTCCTTTCTCCGGCATCCAGAGCTTCATCCCTTCGAGAATTCCCTGATGCAGATACGCTTCGATCAGATCGAGCACTCTGCCATCCGCGATCCGCTTCGCGACCTCGTTCATCAGCTCCTGATGCGGGATCGTGTCGAAATACTTTCGCACGTCGACATCCACCACGTGTACGTAGCCGGCTGCGAGCAGTCGTTCGATTTCACCGAGTGCATCCTGGCATCCGCGATTGGGGCGGAAACCAAAGCTGCATCGGTCGAACTCCTTCTCGAAGATCGGTTCGATGACGTTTCGCACTGCTGTTTGAACGATGCGATCGATGATCGTCGGGATTCCGAGGGGGCGCTTCTCTGTGCTGCCGAGTTTGGGAATGTACGTTCGTCGTACCGGTAGAGGCTTGTACACGTTGGTGCGAAGCGCTTCGGATAGTTTCTCCAGCCGCGTCTTGGCGTCCTTGTCGAACTCGGCGATGGACATGCGGTCCACGCCGCCTCCGCCTTGGTTCGCCTTGACCCGTTTCCACGCTACTTCCAGATTCGAAAAGCCATAGACCTTGTCATACAGGCTGTGCCATTTGCCTCCTCGTACCCCCGTTTCCAGGGCCTTCAGCATGCGTTCGGTCCAGACCGTCCGTTCGACCCAGCCCCAACGGGCATTGATCTCTCCGCCCTGTTCTAGCTTGCGCACTCCTGACGGTTCTTGGTCGTTCGTTCTGTCGCTCACGCATTCACCTTCCTGCCTCCCTTTGCTCCACGCCCGTTACGACGCTTCTCAGCTCCTACGAAGGCTCTGACTTCCACCGTCCGTCCAGCACGGCCGATGGATCTCCCCGATTCACCACACCTGAACTTCCCTGTCGTTCTGTCTCCAACCACACAATGCCCTTCCATGGCCGCTTGATCGCGCTCGCTTTTCGCGTTCTGGACTCTCCCCCGGCAGGGCCGTTTCCCGTCTGCGCCCTTCGGGTTCCTGGGCTTCGCCATTCGGTCGCAGGCTCGCCAGGACATCGTGCCGAAATCGAGTTTCTTGCGTACGGACCGACAGGCTCGCCTCCGGTTGCTCTCCACCCCGCCTTCGGACGCCACAACTCCTCGTTCCCTTCGGCGACGCAGTTACCTTCGGCTTTTAACCAGTCGAGCGTTTGGTTGAGAGGGATCTCACCTCCTTTTCAGGTGCGCTTTCGGGCGCACGAGCGCCGGCGGCCCGCCGGCCGGTCCGCCGGCGGCTCGCCGGCCGCCTCTCGCGCTGTCCTAGCGGTAGAAACGTCAGGCGCGCTGCGCCGCCCGAAGCCGCGACCGCTGAATGCACCCGTAGCGTGCCGTGAGGCGGAGCAACCAGCGCTGCCGGCCGTGCCGGCTACACCCCCTCCATCACCACCATATTCAACCGCGCGCACCCCTCGCGAACCTTCTTCGCCTCCGCATACTCCGGCGACGCGCGCCACGCCTTGGCCTTCTCCACCGAGTCGAACTCCAACACCACCAGCCGCCGAGGCGTCCACTCCCCATCCAGCACCTCGCTCGCCCCACCGCGAACGAGATACCGCCCTCCATGCGCGGCGATCGACGCGGAGGCGAGGCGCTTGTAGTCCTCGTAAAGAACGGGATCGGTGACTTCGATGTCGACGATGATCAAAGCGCTCATGAAAAGCGAGTATAGAGCGGCCATCCCGCGGAACCGATCACGCCCCCGGCCTCCCCGGCTTTCCGCACCGCCTCCGCCTGCCGCTGAAATCCGTACAGTCCGGGCCGGCCGTTCGATGGCGGTGGATGTCCACGTCCACGCAGCCGCAACTCCACTCCCGGATGTCGGCGTACGTCGGGCAGCCGTGCTTGCAGCGACAGTGCTCGCGGTACTCACGCTGACAGCAGGCCGGCGCCGATCATCTCCACGTCGAGTGCGTCCGGATTCCGGACGCGTGGCTCGAGGGTGTGACGGAGGGACTCCTGGACGTCGCGAGCTCCCGTGGTTATGGCGCTACCACTTGGCCGGTTTGTGGATGTCGCCGTGCGCGTCGTGAAGAATCGCCGGAAGCTGAGCGGCCCGCAAGGCCCACGGGCGGACCGGTTTGATGAAGCTCGCGCAATTCCGAAGCTCGACAGACTGGCGTTGGTGCGGATTGATGATTCCCACCGCCTTTCCCAGGCGTCGGACGGCACGGACCGGTGCGACGAGATCCGAATCGTTGGTGACGATCGCAGCGACGTCATAGGCATTGGTGAACGCATCGACGAGCAACTCCGTGGCGAGATTGACGTCCGAGCCCTTCTCCTTCATGTCGATGACGGTGGCCGAACCTTTGCCACTGGCAAGCGGACGGGTCACCGGGTGCGCCTGAAACGAGCCGAGAAAGACCTCGACCTCGGGAACCGTGGCCAGCGCCCGAAGGTACGTCTGCTGGCGGACGGTCTTGGTTCCGTCGTGCGGTGCGGGTTTCACCATGGCGGTGAAGTACTTCACTTTGACGACGTCGTTTTTCGGCAGGATCAACTGCGCGAATCGCAAGAGGTCCAGCCACCGGTGCGGCGATCCTTTGATGCAGCCGTAGTAGAAGTTGAACCCGTCGATGTAGACGATCGTCTTCGGCGCCATAAAAAGCAGAGGCCGCCAGTTGGCGGCCCCGCGCCCTGCGCCGAAGCGACAGGGGTGATCAGGCGAGATGCTAGAGCGAAATCCGTTCCTGCGTCAATGGCCTCGCCCAGCAGGGACGGGCGCCGCATCGCTACGACGCCGTTACTCTTTCCACATCGTGATGGATGAGATACCGATGAAAACCAACCTCAACGAGCTCGAATTTCAAGACGCCGGGGCCGAGAGAACCGAGTCATCGACCTCGAGCTGCTGCTCAATGAGCTGTGCCGTCAGGGTGCATCACGCGGCACGAATGGCCTCGCGCAGGATCGTCTCTCTCAGGCGCGGTTTCACGGCGGTCTTCAGCACGAGGTCGACGTTCCTGCCAAGGAGCGCCTCCAGCAGCTCCTTCGTTTCCATGGTTCCGTCGAATGTGTTTCGCTCGAATTCGACGAGCAGGTCGACGTCGCTGCCCGCCCTGGCTTCTCCCCGCGCGTACGACCCGAAGAGGGAGAGCTCCCGGACGCCGAGACGGGCCAGTTCACCTCGATGCTCGGCAAGAATCCGTAGGATGTCGTCGCGACTCATGGGCCTCCATGATAGCGACTCCCCCTCCGCAGCGCGTCGAGGACGTGGCGTCCTCGTGCCCTTTCTCTCGTGGTTCGGGTTGGACCACTCTCCGCGTGCGGGTCGATCGAGTATAGAGCGGCGCCTTCACGCCCCCGGCCTCCCCGGCTTTCCGCATCGCCTCCGTCTGCCGCTGAAATCCGTGCAGTCCCGGCCGGGCGTTCGATCGCGGTGGATGTCCACTTCCACGCAGCCGCAACTCCATTCCCGGATGTCCGCGTACGTGGGGCAGCCGTGCTTGCAGTGACAGTGCTCGCGGTACTCCCGCTGAATGTTGGCCATTGAGGCTCTCCCGTAGACAGGAGGGTCGCGCCGCGCGCGATCCCTACCCGCGGGCGGCAGCGAGTTGATGTGGAGTGCTGCGACGACCAGTCGCCGCCGTCCTTTGTGGCAGCTTCGAGCTGCCGCGGGCGGGGGCCGCAGCTCGACGCCGCGACAATCGGCTTCGTGCGTGACCTGCCGGAAAAACTCAACCAAGTGTGACTTCCTCTGTTCGTTCATGGCGCCGCGCACTTCGTTCAGCAATTCACGTACACCACCGGACTCCGCAATCCCCGCCGAAACTCCTCGGCCACGCTGCGGCCGACATACGCGTCGCGAATCCCCGCCTCCGCAACCCGCCCGACGAATTCGCGGCGGCCCTTCGTCTTCAGTTGGGACGCATCCCGTGTCGCGTACGGCGTGGTCCCCGCGTCGTGCCACGAGTCGACCACGTACACCTCTCGCACCAGCCCCTCGAACACCGCGAACGCATACTGCGCCTTCGTGCATCGCGGCCCCACCTTCCAGACGCCGCGCGTCGCTTCGTACAGCTCCTGTGCCGTCATGTTGTGGCGGTAAATGCGGTTAATGCGGATCAGCACGCGGATGCGAGCGCGCGAGTGCGCCGCGAGATCGCCAGCGTCGAGGTGCGTGGCGAGGTGCGTGGCGCTCGGTCGCGTCGATGCGGCTATCGCCGAGGCGGTGAAAGTGTCGGCGATGCAGAAGTCCTTACGAAGCCGACGTTCAGTGAAACTCCGGGATTGCGCGGCGCATGAACTCGTCGAAGAGCGGTACGGTGAATGCCATGTCGCCATGAGCCGGGCTGAAGATCATCCCCTTGCGTATCAGTTTGGCGCGGACCGGACCGAGACTCGTCACTTTGACGCCGAGGGTATCGGCGATGTCGCCCGTCCGTTGGGGGCCTGGACCCAGCTCCGCCATTGCCCGCAGAAAGTTCTTCTCGCTGGGGGTCAGACGGTCGTAGCGGACTCGGAAGAAGTTCTGATCGAGCCGCGGAATCACGGTAGCCGTCGCTTCCTCGACGATCTCCAGCGTGATCGGGCTGGCGGAGGCCTTGTTCCATGCCTGGTAGCCCCATTCCTGGAGAAAGTAAGGATAGCCCCTGGTCATGCGAAACACCTCCGTCAGGGCCGGTGCTTCGAAGACCGCACCGGCCGCCTGCGCGGGCTCCTGAAGAGCCTTCGCCGCATCGGCTTCCGAAAGCGCGCCCACGTTCGGGAAGCTGAACAGTCGCTCCGCGTACGACTTTGCGTCGCCGGCGAGCGCGGGAAGAATCGGCAATCCAGCGCCGAGGAGCACGATCGGGAGCTGGCGTTGCTGCATCCGGTGCATGGCCATGATCAGCGCGCCCAGCTCTTCGCGGTCGAAATACTGGATCTCGTCGATCAGGAGAGCGACAGGGACCCCGCGATCGTGCGCGGCCTCGCCGATGGCCACGAAGACGTTGGGGAGATCGATTTGCAGGTCGCCGCTGTCGGCCGAGCCCTTCTCGGGATCGATGTCGAGGCCGATGGTGACGTCATTCATGGTGACCTTGAATGCGCCGAGAAAGCTGCGTAGCACCGCCAGTCCCCGCTTCACCTTGTCCGCTGTGCCCGCCATCCGGTCGAGATCGAACAGAAGTCCGCGGAGGTATGGAGCGAGAAGGGGCCCCAGCGGCTTGTCTTCGTGCGCTTCGACCGAGAGGGTCCGGTATCCGCTACCCTCGGCGATCCGTTCGATCTCGTTGAGTAATACCGTCTTGCCGACGCCGCGGAGGCCGGTGAGGAGCATGCTCTTCTCCGGCCGCCCCGCCTGGACGCGGCCCAGAAGGATGCGTGCCTGCTCGAGGATCCCGTCGCGTCCGACAAGCTCGGGCGGGGGAGCACCGGCGCCTGGCGAGAAAGGGTTCTTGATCGGATCCATGAGTAAGATTATACCCAGTTATGCACGTTTATACTCGATTGCGGGTATAACTTGAAACAACTGAGCCTAGGCGGAACGCCCTTCAGGTTTGAAGAACAGCGGCTTGCGAGACGCGAGCGCCACGAAGTCCGAGCCCGGCTTCCAGAGATTCACATCATCGATCGGCGGCTTGATCGCGCAGATGCGTGAACCAGTCGTAGTCGGTGTTGGCGACGAAGCCGGGCGTCACGATCGATCTCCGTCCGTCACGCCTCTCGCATCGAGCTCCTTCCCGATCGACGCGCTCATGTCGAGAAAACGGTCATGCCGTCGACGTCGGACAGCTCGTCGCCGCGGAGATCACTGGGTGTGGCAGCTCGGAACGCAGTAGTAGCAGCCGTTCACCTGCGAATAGTGCTTCTTCGCTTCACGGACGGCCGCGTCACAGGTGCTGAAGGAACCGAGATAGAGCCGATTCGACGTGTCGGGCATGTAGGAGCACCCGTCGCGATGCACCTCATGATCGCCGTTCGACTGAGCATTCTTGTTGACGTAGTAGTAGTCCATCTCGCTCTCCTTGTCGGGCAAATCGCGCCAATCGTCCGAGGAACGGACGTGCTTCCTCTCGGTAGACACGGCGCGATCAGGAAGGTGGCGTGACGACTCTGCCAACGCCCTGGCAAGAGCGACATTTCACCCGAGGAATCGCTTCTCGTTGTGCCGGATCAGCGAGTCGGCCGAAGGCCGGTCGGCGAGATCGCGCGGAAGCCGGATGGCCGTGCCGTGCAGCGCGTAGTAATCGCGCCCGTTCTCGAACTCCTCCTTGATCCGCCGGCTCACCTCGAACCGGTACTCGGCTGTGACCGTTACGTACCCCGAGTCGAAGAGCTTGTGGACGTCGGCGCGGAACAGGATGCCGTTGCTGATCGCGTGCTCCTGCACGTCGTGGTAGTCGCGGATGTGCGCCGCCTCGAGGATGATGTCGACGGTCGCGTCGAGGAGCGGATGACCGGGGGCGACGAACTTCGCCAGCGGCTTTCCCTCCACCGTCTGCAGCTCTTTGTCGAACGTGATGCGCTCGTATTTGTCGAGCAACGGCTCGCGCGTGCCGATGGCACGGTCACGATTGCGGATGATGGCCGGGACGTGCCGGATCTCCCACCGGTTCGTCTCCCGCTCGACCATCCGGCCACCGAGATGCTCGAACGCCTGCTTGAAGAAGCTGGCGACATGGAACGGCTGCAGGCGTTGCGCCTCCGCGCGCTCCATCTCTTCGCGGATCTTCTGGACGCGGGGCGCGTCCAGGAAGTCGTGCGCCAGCGCCTTTTCCTCGATCAGCGCGTGCACGGTCTCCGGAATCCGGTCCACGGTCTCCTGCAGCCGGGACCGAACCTCGGGACGGTTGCCGTAGCGGATCGCCTCGATCAGGAGGTCGCGAAGAGATCGCCCCTCGAACGTGACCTTCCCGAGGATGTCGAACACCTGGCCGCCGAGGGCCTGACGCTCTTCCTCGATCTTCTCGAGGAGGCGGTGGTAGACATCGCCTTCGCGAGTCTCGACCGCGACCAGATTCCAGAGGTGACAGACCTCGGTCTGGTTGATGCGATGGATGCGGCCGAAGCGCTGTTCGATCCGGTTCGGGTTCCAGGGAAGGTCGTAGTTCACCATGAGGTGCGCGCGCTGAAGATTGATGCCTTCTCCCGCCGCGTCCGTGGCCAGAAGGATCACGACGTCCTTGTCCTGGGTGAACCGTTCCTGCGCCGTGCGCCGCTCCTCGCGAGCCACGCCGCCGTGGATGGTGACCACCGCCTCATCGCGACCGAGGATGCCCCGGAGCTTTGCGGTGAGGTAGTTCAGCGTGTCGCGATGTTCGGTGAAGACGACGAGCTTCCGGTGGTGGCCGTGCTCGTCGATGATCTCTTCGTTCTCCTGGAGGAGCTTCCGCAGCTCGTCCCACTTCTTGTCGATGTTGCTCTTTCGGACGACGTGCGCCTTCTCTTCGAGTCCGCGGAGGATCTCGATCTCCGCCTCCAGCTCGGCGATGGTCTGGGCCGCCGTGGCTCGATCGACGACCAGCTCTTCGACGTCCTCCACCTCCGGCGCGTCTTCGAGGTCCTCCAGCTCGGCTTCCGAGAGCGCGGACTCATCGAGAATCCGCGATTCCCCTCCCCGCTTCGCGAACCGCTCCGCGTTGAGCCGCTCCTCGAGCCGTTCGCGTCTGCGGCGGAGCGACTGGTAGATGGCCTCGGGTGAAGACGCGAGCCGGCGCTGCAACGTCGTCAACGCGAAACCGACCGTCCCCTTGCGCCCGCCGTTTTCGAGCTTGTCGGCGCGATTGAACTCGGTCGTGACGTAGTCGGTCACGTGCTTGTAGAGCTCCGCTTCGAGTTGCGAGAGCTTGTAGGGGACGGTGTAGGCGATCCGCTCCGGAAACAGCGGCTTCCCCTCGAACGTGAGGAGCTGTTCCTTCACGAGGCGACGCATCAGGTCCGACGGATCGGAGGAGTGCACCCCTTCCCGGAACTTCCCCTCGAAACGATCGCCGTCGAGGAGGCCCATGAAGAGCTGGAAGTCGGCTTCCTTCCCGTTGTGAGGCGTCGCCGTCATTAGGAGGAAGTTGCGCGTGAGTCCGGAGAGCTGCTGCCCGAGGCGGTAGCGTTTCGTGTATTTCGCTTCGTTGCCGAAGTAGCTGGCCGACATCTTGTGCGCCTCGTCGCAGATGATGAGGTCCCAGTCGGTCAGCTCGAGCTTGGCCTGCAGCTCTTCGTTGCGGCTCAGGTGATCGAGCCGGCAGACGATCCGATCGCGCTCCGCAAACGGATTCCCGCTGAGGGAGGTCTGGAACGTCTCACGGCTGACGATGTCGAAGTCGAGGCCGAATTTCTCGTGGAGCTCGTCCTGCCACTGCTCGACCAGATTGCCGGGGCACACGATCAGACAGCGCTGCAGATCACCGCGGAGCACTAGCTCTTTGATGAGCAGACCCGCCATGATCGTCTTGCCGGCGCCCGGATCGTCGGCGAGGAGAAACCGCAGCGGCTGCCGCGGCAGCATCGACTCGTAGACCGCCGTGATCTGGTGCGGGAGCGGCCGCACGGTGCTGGTCGTGATGGCCAGGTACGGATCGAACAGGTACGCAAGACGGATTCGCTTCGCCTCGGACACCAGGCGCAGCAGTCCCCCATCCGCGTCGAACGACCAGGGGCGACCCTGGGTCAAGACCTGAAGGTCCGACTCGTCGTGCCGATACAGCAGCTTCTGTCCGAGTCCGCCCGCGTTGTCCTTGTAGATCAGGGTCACGACCGCATCGCCATGCCACTGGCGCGCAACGACGGTCACGGTCTGGTTCGGCAGCACGCCGGAGACAGAAGCACCCTCTTTGAGTTCCTCGAGACGAGCCATGGGGATAAGCGCCTGATTGATCTGGGCGACTGCGAAAGCGGAGCGAGCTTACCACCAGGATCGAGGGAAGATGGAGGGATGGATACTGCCCGGCCCACGAAGGTCCGGGCGAGACGACGAGGCGTCAGACCAGCAGGACACTTCAATGACGCTCGTGAGGACCGACCCGAAAGAACGGCAAATCGAGAAGAGAAACCCACGGATGTTTGTGGAGTCAGCCATACGCACCTCCTGCATGAAACTCGTCGTGAAATCGATGAGCGCTGCGAGTAAGAACGCGGCCAGTACCCACGGTGTCGAAAGTGCCTGAGACCCCAACATTGCTGCTGGTCTCACGCCTCGTGGTTGCGGAAACGTAAACGACATCGGCAGTATTCGCGACGGTCACAGCTTTATCCGCCGCACGGCGTCCAGCGTGAACTCGCGGAGCAGTTCCGCGGCCGACACCCGGAACGCGCGTCTGATCCTGAGCGCGATCGTGAGGCTCGGAACCTTCGTCCCCCGTTCGAGGTCGCTGGTGTAGGTGGTGGTGATTCCCGCCGCCTCTGCGAGCTGCTCCTGCGTCCAGCCGGCCTTGAGCCGCAGCGAGCCGAGGCCTTTCAATCGCGAATCTTTAGCACATCGGGTAGGGAAAGCGTCAGATACGTCACTCCTATGTGTGAAGGAGGGGGTGTGTCCGCCTCCGCCCGATAACTCTAAATTATGCGGCCCGCGAGAGTTGCGAAGGAACGGCTCCGGCACGGATCGTGGACGCTGTCTGGCGGCACACCCTCGGAACGAGGCTTCGAGTTTCAGGCGCGAGTCGCCGACGTCCTCGCGGCCGATTTTCCGAGCGCCGACAACGTTCGCATCAGGGCAACACCGATAAACCGAACCGACGGCGGCCTCGATATCGAGATCCGTGCGGCAGCTGACTTCCTCCTGTTTGACAGGCCGTACCCGGTCCCACCCGGCCGAGAGGAACTGATCCACATCGACTGCAAGTACACGGACGGCGACACGCTCGACTGGGAGCGGCTCGCCCCGAGCGTGGACAAAACGGTCGGAAAGAACGTGTCCTGCTTCGTCGTCGTCACGAACGCGCGGCTGGGCGCGAAGGCGTACTGCGTTCTGCTCGAGGCATTCCGCAGGATCGGCGTGAAATTCGTTGCCGCGGAACGCGACCTGGTCGCGTCGTGGCTTCAGCGTCGCGACGCGCTCATCGGCACGTACGAACCACCTCCTGCGCCACCTGAGGGCGTCTCGGTCGAACGTCAGACGGTAACGCAGGTGATCAACGACAGGATCCAGGTGCAGTTCTACGTTCGCATCGACAACAACACGGCGACCCGACAGCCGTGCCGGTTGCTTCTCGCGAAGAACACACCGTGGCGCATCGAGTCCGATGCGCCGCCCAGCGGTACGATCGCGCGGAAGCTGTTCGTGGATCCGTACGGAACTACCTGTCTCCAACTGCTCGCGACCAGCGTCGTGAACGTCGACACGAAGGTGATGTCCGCGGCGGTCGAGTGGAGCGGTGGGACCATTCCCGTGGATGTCGTCGCGCGCGACGTCGAACTGCAGTTCGAGCCGCAGTTCTTGGGAGACGGGCACGCGCGGCTCCGCGACGCCATCGCCGCGTCCGTCCTCGCCAGGAGCGGCTTCGCGTGCATCAACGTCGTGGGCGACGCCGGGACCGGTAAGACCCGCGTGATCCACGAGGCACTGCGCGCTGCGCGGAGCAACGTGACGCGCGTCGCACGCGTGGTGATCGACGCGGGCACGCCCGCGGCGGCGCTGGCAGGCCGAATCGACAAGGCGGTCACGGACGCGCTCAGCCTGAAGCGCCACAATCCCGAAGACGATCTCGACGTCGTCCTCCGCTGGATCGTGGACGGCTTGGCGCACCCCCGAAGCACGCTTGTCCTCGTCCTCGAGGACCTCCACCACGCGCCGCCGGAGCTGTTCGCGACGCTGCGAGCATTGTTTGCGCGGTCCGCTGAGCGGCCGTCGCGCCTCGTGATCGTCCTTTCGGGCCGGAACGACTTCACGTTCCTCAACAAGGAGTACTACTTCTTCGTCGACGAGGTGGATGAACTCTGCCCGTCGACCTTCGAAGCCTACACCGTCCCGCCGTTGACTGCGGGCGACGCGGCGACGCTCGTTGCGAACACGGTCAAGGGCATTCCGCCGTTCGCCGTGAGACGCATCTGCAAACTAGCCGGGAACATCCCCTTCAACCTGGTGCAGTGCATCGAGTTCCTGCTCGATCAGGAGCTCGCCGTCGTCCTCAATCGCAATACGGTCGGCATCGTGGATCTCCGGGCGTTCGCCAGCCGCCTAGGGCTCCCGAAGAGCATGGCCAAGGTCTTCGAAATGCGGTTCGACTCCTTGGCGCAGATGGAGGGCGGTGGCGCGCTGCAGGACGTGCTGCTCCTGGCGGCGTTCTTGGGGTTCAATCCGCCGGAGCGCGTGCTGGACTACGGTGGACGGGACCGCGCCGAAGTCAAGGCGGTCCTCGCGTCGCGTCGCTTCGTGCGTCTGACGAACGGCATCGAGTGGGTGCACGAGAACCTGCTCCACTTCGTGCGGGGTCTCGCTGCCGAGCGCGCGGAAGAGGCGCGTATCGCGCGCCTCCTGCTCCGGGATGACCAGTTGCTGGAGCCGCTCGACGACTTGCGCCGCGGTGAGGTCGCGAGCATGGCCGGGGAGTACCAAGTGGCGGCAGCGTTCTACACGCCGATGCTGAACCGCGTCGCGAGCGTGACGAACTTCAGCACGATGGACGTCCCGACGGCGTACTACGATCACGTGGAGCACGCCTTCCGAGCGGTCAACGAGACGAGCCGCGACAGCGACCTGCTCAGCCGCCTCCTGAAGGTCCGGTGCTGGATCGGTTCCAACGGCCTCTCGATTGTCGAGTGTCAGAAAGCGGCCGTGTTCGCCCGACGCGTACTGCCGGAGATCGACCTCGACGAGGACGAGGCTGCCCGCCTGTCCGCTTGGATCAAGCAAATCGAAGCGCACTCGCAGATCGACAGCGGCTGGACAGCTGCTGCTCGGAAGAACCTCCTCGAACTCGAGTGCGATCTCCTCACGCTGCCCGCGCTCGCAGCTGACCCGCTGCTCCGGTTCGACCTCTACAACCGCCTCCAGGCGATGTACGGTGTCTACAACCACCTGAATCTCGTGGTCGGCTACGGCGATCTCGCAACGCAGGCGGCGCGCGACAGCGGCGATCAGTCGCTCGGAACGAAGCAGATCCTCGATGACGCCATCTGGTATCAGTACATCGACCACGAGCGGTGCCGCCGGCAGACGCTCGAGGGCCTACGCCTCAATGAAGCGCACGGCACCGACCTCCACACGATGCTGGGACTCCTGAGCCTCATCGCGGTGGAGATGCCCCTGCACGCTGCCGATGATGCCTGGATCGCGAAGAGCATCGCCGATGTGCACCGCTGCCGGAACCGCGTCTTCGACGGGCAGCTCTGGCCGGTCATTCCGCGCATCTACTTGGCGCTGAGCGCGCTTTACCTCCTGGCGGCGCGCACGAATTCCAAGCTACTGGACTTCGCGCTGCACTACGTCGACGCGGGGCTGGAAGCCAGCATCAAGTACACCATTGGCTTCACGGTCTGGCAGCTGCAGAACATGAAGGCGATCATCGTCGGACGCATCGACCCCGGCAACGTCGGTGCTATTGAGGAGAATCTGGAGACCGCGATGGCGCAGCTACAGAAAGAGGACCTGCTGTTCCTGGGCAGCCTCTCCTTCACGTGCGTGAACATGATCGTCATCACGAATTACTTGCGCCACTGCGCCCGGGAACGACCGACGGAGGTGGATCGCGTCCTGATGTCGCTGAAGAGCTACGGCGGACCGCCGGTTCAGGGCGATCGCGCGCGCACCCAGTTCCTGAAGGCGCTCTTCCAGAAGACCTACCACGTCGCGTTCTATCGGCAGCCGACACCGGTGAGCGTCGTCGTCGACGAGACGACCGGGCTGGGGTTCTCGGTTGCGTTCTGATCGATCGTTCATACGAACGTCGAGCCCCCCGCAATGCTCCGCCGCGTCCCTACGTCACACGGTCGGCATCGTCAGGACCGCGCAACGTCACCTCGCCCGCGGCCATCGGCAGCATGGCGGTCATCAGGCGGCGCTTGTAGTCGAAGTCCTCCATGCCGAGATCGATGTACTCGATCCCGTGCGCGGGGGCAATTTCCGCCATCATGAGCAGCATGACCAAGCCAGGCGAATATTTGCGAAACTCCGCGTCGTAGACTGTCGTCCAGTAACTCCACACGGTGCGTGATCGCGGGCCGAAGTGCATGGCGATCGGTCGTCCGTTCAGCTCGAGGATCGTGAGCAGGCCGGCGCCGTCGGCGTCCTCCCAGTCGAGGAGCGCGTGCATGAAGCGGTTGACCCACGGGACCGTGAACTTGTCAGCGATGCCGCTTCGCGCCCACTGCGCCCCCTTCATCGCCAGGAGCTGCTGCAGCAGCGCGTGGTCGCGCACGTGCGGATGCAGTGTCACCGGACCATGCTCGCGCTCGAGCCGCCGCCGCTTCGATTCGAGCCGCGCTAGGTGTCGCCGTCCCTCCGCGCGAAGCTGCCGCTTCCACGGCGCGACGCCGCCGCGGAGGTCGATCCGCGGTGAGAAGCCTACGGTCGCATGAAAACGTGCGAACTGCGCTTGCGTCGCCAGGAGATGGTCGAACGCAACTCGCTCCAGCTGGCATCCGCGCAGCAGCTCGTCGGCCGACCACTCCGCGTCGGCGGCGCAGACCACGGCTTGACAGTCGTTGAACCCGTGCGCAACCGGGCGCGCCGACGCCGCGGCGACCCGCTGGAACGGGAAGAAGCCGACGATCCGCCTAGCGTCGCGCAGCACGCCGGCATAGACGTCCGGCGTGCACGCTCCGGCGATGCGGGTGAACTGCGCCGTTAGGAATGGACTCTGCAGGTCGACACGCGCAGCTTGAAGGTCGCGCCAAGCGTCCAGGTGCTCGACGGTCAGGTCCGCCGACGCGACGACCTCGATCTCCAGCCGAGAAGCGCCGCGCGCGCCCGGCGGGCGCATTGACACGAGGGCCTGCATCTCGCGCCGCGCGTCGTCGTCGGAGCGCTGGCGGGGCGGAGACTTCATGAGGTACGACGAGGCCGCGTCGACCGAACCGCTGATTCCGACGGCGCGCGCCAGCGCGGCGCAGCGGATGGCGTCCACGACGACCCCCGCGCTGTTCGGTGAATCGCGCACGGACAGCCGGAGCTCAAGCTCGATCGGCAGGCCGCCGAACCCGGCACCCTCGATACGGAGGAAGCACACCTTGTTGTCGTGCAGCCAACTCACGTAGTCCGACGGTCCGACGTAGATTCGGTCGTCGGGCAGTGGCTCGCGGAGCTGCGATTGAACGGACTGCGTTTTCGACGTCCGCTTGGAGACGAGCCGGTCGCGTGCGAGCATGTTGAGGAAGTCGGTGTTGCCGCCCACGTTGAGCTGGTAGGTTCGCGACAGCACGATGCCGCGGTCCTCGAAGAGCCGGGCGAGCACCCGGTGCGCGATTGTCGCGCCGAGTTGGCTCTTTACGTCGTCGCCGATGATGGCGACGCCGCGACGCTCGAAGCGCTGCAGCCACGCTGGCGCGGAGGCGATGAACGTCGGCGAGCAGTTGACCATCGCGACGCGTGCCGCGAGGCAGCACTCGGCGTAGTGCTCCACCGCTCGGTCCGCACCGACCGGCATGTAGCTCACGAAGACGTCGACGCTTGCATCCTCCAAGCGGCGCGCGACGTCGACGGCGTCCGCCGAGGCCGGCCGAAACGCCTCTCCGGCGGGGTAGTGCGCCATGTGCGCCGCGACACCGTCGAGCAAAGCGCCCATCTCTACCGTGACGGCGGCCGTGTGGACGGGTGGCGCGTGAAACCAGTCTGCGCAGTTGGGCGGTGCGAAGATCGCCTCCGACAGCGGAAGGCCCACCTTGCGACGGTCGATGTCGAACGCTGCGACGATCTCGACGTCGCTCGTGCGCCAGCCGCCGATGTTCGGGAACATGAGCCCGCGCGCGTCCGAATGCTCGGTGTAGTAGCCGAGGCCTTGGACAAGGGCGCTAGCGCAGTTCCCAACGCCCGCGACGGCCACGCGAATACGCTTCATCGCTGCTAGATCGCGTTCCCGGCGATCGCGTAGTACGTGAGGTCGCAGCGGGCGCAGATCCCGCCGGCCGCCGCGCGATCGCCTCCGCGCAGGAGCCTACGGCGGCGGGCGGCGTCGGAGGCGAACCAGATGTCGCGGAGCGAGGAAGAGGCGAGGTTGCCGATCGCGGCCTGCCGTTCGCCGTCTTCGTGGCAGAGGAGGACGTCGCCGTCGAACGTCACGATCAGCATCTCCGACGGTGCGTGGCAGGGTCGTCGAAGGGGGCCGCTTTGTCGCACGACGACACCGCTCCGGCTCGTGAGCGTTATCTCCGTCCAGTGCTGCACGTCTTGAAAGGGTCGTTCCGGCATCGGCTTGTCGTCGTGGCGAGTGACGAGGAACCGGTCGATACCCGCGTCGAGGAGCTGCCGGTACCGGCTGTCGGTCAGGAGATCGCCGTTCGTGAACAAGACGAGGAACGTCCGCGGCAGCGCGCCGCGCGCGATCGCGACGAGTTCGTGCAGGTCTTTGCGGAGCAGCGGTTCGCTGTACAAGTGGAACGAGAGTCGCCCGACGAAGTCAGCGGTGGCCAGTTCCGCGATCGTCTTGGAGAAGAGGTCGCGGCTCATGTGGCGATCCGGACCGCGGAGCTCCGCAACGGAATTGGGGCAGTAGGAGCACCGGCGCGGGCAGGCCGTGTTGACCTCGATCTCCGCCACTTCGATGATCAGCTGTTCGCTCACGTTAGCACCTTCCTGATCGCGGTCACGATGTCGGCCACGTCGTTGTCGTCGCCGAGCAACGCGTTGTGCGGAAGCCCAACGCACGTTCGGTACGCCGCATGCGCGTGCGGCAGCGCGAATCGCGCTGGGTCGACTCGCGCGGCGTACGCCGGCACCGCGGCGACTTGCGGTGCCAGTAGCGGGCGGTAGAGCGGGTGGTCGTCCAGCGGCGCATCAATGCGCTCGACCGGAAGGCGCAACTCCATCGTCAGCGCCTCGGCGATTGCGTCAGCGTCGTGCGTCGTGAGTACTCGCTCGTCAAACCGGCAACAGAGTCGATAGAAGGTGGCTTGGTCGGCCGTATCCGCCGTTTCAACGAACCGGACGCCGTCGAACGCCGCGAGCTGGTGACGAAGCGCAAGAAAGTTCTCCTTCCGCAGACGGTTCTGCTCGTCCAGCCGCTCCAGCCCGCTGAGGGCGACCGCCGCCGCGAACTCGCTCATGCAGAGGTTGCGTCCGAAGACGTCGCCTGCGAACTCGAGTTCCCGAAACTCCCACTGCCGGCTGGCCCCACGTCGGTAGCGGCGTCCATCCGCCCGGAGCTGCTGCAGCCGGTCGTAGAGGCCAGCGTCGTTCGTGACGGCGATGCCGCCTTCGCCCGACGTCAGGAGCTTCGATTGCTGGAGGCTGAACGCGCCGATCGTTCCGAAGCTGCCGATGCGGCAGCCCTTGCGGGCGGCGCCGTGCGCCTGCGAGCCGTCCTCAATGACGTGCAGGCCATGCCGCGCGGCGATGTTCAGCAATGCGTCGAGGTCCGCGAGCGAGCTATAGAGGTGGACCACCATGACTGCCCGTGTGCGCGGCGTGATCGCCGCCTCAACAGCGGCAGGAGCGAGGCAGAGCGTGGCCGGATCCACATCGACGAGGACCGGCACAGCGCCGATGTTGCAGACGCTCGACGCGCACGCGACCCACGTCAAGCCGGGGACGATGACCTCGTCACCGGGACGAACGTCCAGCGCCTGCAACGCGATGGTGAGCGCCGCCGTGCCGCTCGCGCACGGTACCCCGAAGGCGACACCGATATACGACGCGAACGCTTGCCCGAATGCCTGCTCGTACGATTGAGGCCGATCAGATGCGCCGGAGATCGTCCACTTCGTGGAGTGCGCGGCGTCGAGGAGGCTCCGCTGCGCTCGCGCGTCCGCGCGTGGCCACTCGGGCCACGTGCGCGTGCGTACCGGCTCTCCGCCGTGGATCGCGAGCTTCGCGCCGTCCCTCGTCGTCATGATAATTTAGAGTTATCTGACGGACGGGACCCACGCCTGCGTGTTAGCGGCGTGTCACGAGCGAACCCTGCGTGCGGTGCGAGGCCGGTGTGTTCAGTCGCGACGACAGAGGTAGTACAGCCAAGAATCGCTACTGTCCGCTCGCGCGGCCGACCCGTCGAGCTGCAGCACGCTGACGACGGTGAAGGCGGCGTCGGCCAACTGTCGGAGTTGCTCGCGCCGCCGCACGTAGTACGTGGCCAAGCGGCCGCGCAACGCGCCATCGCGCAAGACAATCCAGTCGGCGGACGCAATGGCGGTTAGCGGCTGGTTTTGCCGGCGCAACTGGCGACGCAGGAGCGTCACCCTGGGGTCACGCGATTGCCGCCTCGTCAAGAAGCGTGGCGCGTCGATGAGGTTGTGCGTCGAAAAGGCGTAGTACCCGCCGGGTTCGAGCACCCGTCGCGCCTCGGCGAGGATGCGTAGACGATCGTTGTGCGGCACATAGTCGATCCCGTTGTAGCTGAAGAGGACGAACCCGAAGGATCGGTCGGCGAAGGGAAGTGCGCGTGCGTCCGCCGCGCAGAAGAGCAGGTCACCCGACGGGAAGCGTTTACGGCAGCCGGTGACCATCGCGATCGAGTAGTCGACGCCCGCGTATCGGCGCGCGACGGGAGCGAAGTGGAGCGACGTTCGGCCGCCTCCGACGCCGATGTCCAGCATGGAAACTTGGCGCAGCTCCTCGCGCAACCTTCGGAGTATCGACGCCTCCGGGGGGAAGAGATCCGTCTGACGGGCGAAGTGGCGTACGGCGAAGGGCGACTCGTACGCGTCGCGGTTCCTGCTCGTCGCGGTGCTCGGGTTCGACCCTCGCAGCGGCGGCTTGCGATGCGCATTCACTGCTTCCTCAGCGGCCCGAACGCGAGGTCGCCCGTGCCGACGAGAACGCTGAAGCGTTCCGGCTTCCGGCTCAGGAAGTCATCGCACGCCTTCTTGATGCCTGGTAGTTGATCCCACGCGCGCGGGTTGCGGGCGCGGTCGCAGTAGTCGTCCACGAGGATGATTCCGTGCCTAGAGAGGCGAGGGTAGATCCATTCGAGGCTGGTGAGAATTGAGGCGTAGTAGTCGCCGTCAACATAGGCGAACGCTATCGGCGAAGGGCAAAACGCCGTAAGCGTCTGCTCAAACCACCCCTCGTGGATGTGCGGCAGCGTGACGCCCCAGTGCGCGAATTCCCTCTCAACGTCGTCGCGCGTCGCCTTGAGGTCGCCCGCCTGCAAGTAGGGATCGTCGGCACCGGGTGCCGGGAGTCCCTCGAAGCTGTCGTAGAGGTGCAGCGCTCGCTGCGGGGCGAAGTAGTCAATGAGCATTTGGAGGAACACGCTGGTCTTTCCCGCGTTGCACCCAAGTTCCACTACGGCGCCTTCCACCTCGCCGACCAAGACGGACGACAATGCCCAGTAGAGATTCACAAGCCGGTCGACGTCGCACATTTCCGGGTTACGGGCTGCCAGGGCGTGAATCACGGCGTTATCCATGCGCATACTCCACAGCACGTCGCTGCCACCGCCAGCGACGGGGTGCTTACTTATGTGGGAGGCTGTGATCCTAGCACGCTGTGGCAACGTAGACGCTGTGCGTGGCTGCTCGACTATCTCGGGAAGCGATGCTCAACGACACATCCGACACGGTCTACGTCCGCAGGCTGGAGACCCGTGTTTTGACGCTTGAGAATGCGGAGCAAGGCGATCAGGCGCACCTACGTGGTCACTCGTGGCGGAGCGTGGCCCGCCTCCATCCTGTGGGCCCGGCATGACTGGTGCGAGATTTCCGCTGGCAGGGGACAGCATTTGAACCTGCGACCTTTGGGTTATGAGCCGACGCTGGCCTTCTTCTGCTGGTCGGAAGCTGAGCCGGCCACGCACCGCAGTCCTCGTGTCAGTTTTTTCACGGACGGTGCCCCCGCACCTTCATCCTCTTCACCGCCTGGCGTGTGAAATCCGCGAGCAGGTCCGCCGTCGCGACGTCGAGCGCCTGCGAGAGTCGCACGAGGATGGTGAGACTCGGCACCTTCAGCCCGAGCTCGAGATCGCTGATGTAGTTCCCCGAGAGGTCGGCCGCTTCGGCGAGCGCTTCCTGCGTGAGGCCGCGTTCTTTCCGGAGCTCGCGGAGCCGGTGGCCGAAGAGTTTCGCTTCCTGCACGCTTGAATTCCACACTGCCGTTGGAATAAAGTCCCCCAACTGGCGTTGGAATCAGCATTCTCACTGAATGGATCTTCGAAAGCCACGCAAAGGAGTCTGCATGCCGAGTGTCGCCGCGATCCGCACCCTCTTCCTCCACCCCCGCCCCACCTACCCCCTCCCCGACGCGGCCGCGTTGCTCGGCATGCGCGTGCGGGAGCTGGCGGGGTGGATGGAGTCGGGGGAGCTGGAGGGGATCGAGTCGGACGGCTCGGTGGTGGTGCCGTGGGAGGAGCTGGTGTCGTTCGGGATGGAGTGGTGGTCGCAGGAGGCGGTGGAGGCGGCGCTCGGCGCGGACGTCGCTCGGGCGCTGCCGGAGTTGCTGCGGCTGACGGAGCTGGAGGTGCGCCTGCCTCGGATGGAGGTCGTCGCGCTGGAGCGGCTGGCGGCGCTGGACGGCAAGTCGGTGAGCGCGGTGCTCGCGCGGGAGCTGCTGGATCTGGTGTCGGCGCATGCGCCGTGGCTGTCGAAGGAGGTGCCGGGGTTCGCCGAGGCGTTTGGGTGGCCAGAGGGGGCGGCGGGGAGAACGCTGGGGGCTGGGTGCTGAGTGCTTCGCGGAGCCGATTTGGCGGAGCGCCGCCGCCAAGATCTGGACCGGCGCGTGGATCGCCGGCGGAGGCGGTTCGTTTCACGACGCCATCAGTGCTGAAGCCGCGCCGCGTCGAGCGGATCGAGGGGCTCGAGGTCCACGACGAGTGCACGCGCGGTCGTCGGGTCACCGATGGCCGTTGACGCCGTCGCCATATCGATGATGGCGCTTTCGAGGGAACGCCGGTCGAGCACCCGTCTCGCCGCCGGCTCCTCCCACCGAGCCGCGCACACCCACGCCGGCCGCGTCCGGCGACGTCCACGTGCGATCGTGCGCTGCATGTTCGCCAGGTGCGGAATCAGCAGCTCACGGTCCTCGGGCCGGTTGATGCTCTTGGCCACCGCATATGCGCGGAGAGCACGCTGGCCTGTCTGCGCGCGCTGCTCGGCGACCGTGTCCAGCAGACCGCGTGCGACGAGGTTCATCTCGTCCGCGACCGTCGTGAACGCTCGCGAGAAGACGATCATGCTTCGCAGATCGGCCGCGGTGATCTCGCTCGCCACCGCCAGTTGCGGAGAGGCGTCGCACGCCACCGCTACGGCTTCGAGGAAGGCGTCGGGCAGCCGGGCGGCGGAGCTGATCTTCCGCCGCCGTCCCTTCGCGGCATACGCGAAGCCGGGAATCGACTGCGCGAGATCGCGAAGCTCCACGATCATGGCATTCGCCACATCCTCGTGATTGATCGGGGTCGGGGGTATGGTTGTCATTTCTCTTTCTCCAATCATTGATGTGGTGAAGCCCTGCGCAGGGATCGTCGGCTGAGGCGGATGGGGCTGGCGGTCGTGAGGGCCCTTCATGAGCGCCAGATCTCCACGGCGTCGAGGTCCTGAACGCGTACGAAACGTTCGCGTTCGAGACGTTCGCGTTCGCGCCGCATCGGGACGATCGTGTTCCTCCGCGCGGATCTGCGCCGCCCATGGCTGCAACCTGCCCGAGAACGACACATCAGCGAGGGTCGGCGCCCAGCCTCGCCGGCTCCTCACGGCGCTCTGGTCTCGGACGGCGGGGCGTTCGTGTTTTCTGTCCATCCGTCCTAAAATCACTTCGGAATTCCCCCATCGGCGGTCGCGATGAACGCGAATGGCGACGTTGTACTCCTTCACCTGTCCGATCTTCATCGCTCGGCGACGCAGGACCTGTCGAGCGCCGATCTGTTCGGCAGTCTCTGGAATGACGTCACCCGCGGCTACCCCCTGACGAACGACAGCCTCGACGCCGACGAGCCGCGACTGCCGGCGATCGACGAGATCGACCTCATCGTGGTCAGCGGCGATCTCACCGACAGCGCGAAGAAGCAGGAATTCCTCGATGCGGAGGATCTCCTCGACCGGCTCTGCGAGGCGTTCGTCGGCGGAGACCGCAATCGCATCGTCCTCGTCCCGGGGAATCACGACGTCGACTGGGCGCTCTCGACCGCCTCCTACGCCGAGCTTGCCTCGCCCACCGCGGACCACATCCGGAATACCCAGCGGCACGACAGCCTGTACCGCCTCTCGAAGCGCGGACCGCTGCAGACCGCCGTCATGCACCGGGAGCGCTGCGACCTCCACGACGAGCGCTTTCGCGAGTATGGCGCGTTCGTCCAGCGTTTCTACCGCGGTGTGCATTCCTTCCCGCTCGACAAGCGCGAGGAACAGTTCACGATCTTCGACTCATTTACACGCGACCTCGGCATCGTCGTCGTCGGCTTCAGCTCATGCGATCTCGTCGACCACCTCTGGCATCGCGGCACCATCCACCGCGAGGCCATCATGAACGCCTCGCGCGAGCTCGAGCGCCGGGCCTACGGTCCCGTTCCGCCTCTCCGCATTGCCGTCTGGCACCACAACATCTTGGGCAATCCCGACCAGATCGACTTCATGGATCCGCGCATCGCGATCCTCCTCGGCCATCACGGCTTCTCCCTCGGCCTGCACGGACACGTTCACGCAGCCGGCCAGATGGAGATGATGGGTGCCGATGCGGGCCTCTGCGTCGTCTGGGCAGGCTCGCTCGCCGCCGGACACCGCCAGCGCCCGCAGTCAACGCCGATGCTCTACAACATCATCGGCATCCGCCCCCGTACCCGCGAGGCGTGGGTCCACACCCGATCCCGGCACGACGAGCACGCGGCGTGGCGTCCCTTCTCCATCTGGACCTCCCGCAACCGCTCCTGGTACCGCATCACGCTCGGCTCGCGCCCGACTGAAACCGTCTACAGCAACGTCGGCCACTGGAACTTCCTCAACGAAGTCGCACGCTTCATCCAGCAGAGCAGCGAAATCACGTTCGTCGGCACGGGACTGAACGTCCTCTTCCAACGGCAGATCGGCGAGATGATCGTCGACCGCGCCAGAGAAGGGAAGTTGAAGGCGACAATCTGTTTCGGGAATCCATTCGCGCCGCACGTGCGCGACCGGCTCGTCGAAGAGGAGCGCGGGACCGTGCCGCCGGAAGTCGCCGCGGAGGGGATCATCAACCGCGTGTGGTCGCTCCTGCAACTCGCGCGCGACGTACCCTCGGTACAGGTGAAGCTCTTCAACAACTACCCAACGATGTCGATCTTCCGCTTCAACAACGGGGAGTACGTCTTCTATCCGATGGGCTATCGCAAACTGGGCAACCTCTGCCCGGTCATGAGCCTCCGCCGCCCCAGCCTCTACGCCGACTTCCTCGACCAGATGATCGACAATTACCTCGAGGACGCGGTCGACGCGCGCGAGACCTTCCGCGTCCGCGTTGAAAAGCAGGCGACGAAGGACTTCGTCCACCCCGACGACATCCGCGCCGTCGCGCTCTACGCGCTTCCCGATCCGATGTCGCGTTTTCACGAGCTCGGCTGCGGTCTCCTCGGTTATGACATGACGAAGGGCCGCGACGTCGAGCCGCAGGACGACGAAACGGGGGAGTTTCGCAAGTACGTCGGTCCCGCGGTGAGCTACGGCTTCCACATCACCGTGCTCGATCTGATGTACGTCGAAACATCGCAGGTCGCGTCGGTGCTGTCGGAGCTGCGCGAGATCGGAACGTACGTCCGGCCGTTCGACCTCGCGATCAAAGCGATCTCCGAGGCGTACTCCCCACCATGGTCGCTCGAGCTCCTCACCTCCGAGGACTCGGGAGGGCTCGAGAGATTCGAGGCGGAGGTCACCATCCGCGTTCTGCCCGTGTCGCTGGGGACGAACTACACGCTGGACGAAGTCCGCATCAGCCACGTCAGGGAGATGTCGCGGCGGGCGCGGACGTTCTGCGAGTCGTATCAGGCGCCGCACGTTCTGGCCGAATATCATCCGCACTTCACGCTTGCCGCTCCCGGCTTTGTCCCTCCGCCGGAGGTGCGGAATCGCCTTCGCGAGATCGTCAGAACGCGCTTCGAGCCGTTCCTCAGCGGCAGACAGTCCGTACCGATCGATCGGCTCTACTTCCTGGTGAAGCCGCTCGGCGCGCCGATGTGGGACGCGATCCGCGATGAGCACGTCATTCGACTCAAACGGTGAGCGCACGCCCCCGCGGCGGTTGCGTGTCCTGACCCTGCTCTGCCAGAAGATCTGCGCTACCGGAAGCGGCGTGGTGGTGAAGGAAACGATCGATCGCGCAGGTGCCGGCGGTGTCGACTACGCGGTGCTGTCCGCCGGCTATGCGCATGACGACCCGCGCAGCCTGCTGAGCAATCCGCCCGCCAGCGTCGAGCAGGTCGTCTTCGACTCGACGGCGCCGAACGGGATTCCGATGCCGATCGTCGGGATGTCGAATCGGATGCCGTATCCATCGAAAGAGTTCAAGAGTATGACGTCGGGCGAGATCGAGATCTATGCAGCGGTCTGGTCGCGCCACATCCGGCGTCTCGTCAACTCGTTTCGCCCGGATCTGATCCACGCGCATCACCTCTGGCTGCTTGCCGCGATCGCGGCGCGCACCGCGCCGGCGATTCCGATCGTCGTTTCGATCCACGGCACCGACCTGCTGCGTGCCGCCGACGCGCCGGCGGTAAAGCGTCTCGTCAATCCATGGGTGACGCATTTCCAACGGCTGATCGGACTGACGAACGACTCGGTCGCGCTGACACGCGGGCTTTACGACGGCATCGACGAGCGTCGCTTTACGATTCTTGGCAACGGCTTCAACGACGAGCTGTTCCGCCCGGGCCGCGGAAGCGCGGAGGCGCTGGCGCGCTACGACATCGCGCCGGACGGACGGCAGATCGTTCTCTTCGTTGGCAAATACGAGCCATGGAAAGGAATCGAGTGGCTGATTCGCGCGTTCGCGAAGCTCCGACGCGAGCGAACGCTCCTCGTGATCGCTGGCGGCGGACCGGAGGAGGAGAGGGCGAGGTATCGCGACCTGGCGCGGTCACTCGGCGTCGCCGACGACGTCGTGATCCCGGGCGCGATTTCTTACGAGGATGTCGGTCTGCTCATGAACGCGGCTCCGCTGTTCGTCCTCCCGGCGGTCCACGAGCCGTATGGACTCGCGCTCCTCGAGGCGATCGCGTGCGGCTGCCGCGTGATCAGCACCGATCAGGGCGGCCCGCGGAGCTTCGTACCGCGTGAGCTTCGCGAGCGCGAGGACGCGCTGCTGGTGCCCGGCCTCCCCTCCTCCGAGCCGGAGCGCGGCGACGCAGACCGCTTCGTTGAAAGTCTCGCGTCCGCACTCGAGCGGCAGCTCTCGCGCCCGCGGCGCCCGAACGAGCGGCAGGAGACGTCGTCCTCGGTGCGCCACCTGACGTGGAACGTGTACGTCTCGCGCCTCGGGAGCTTGTACCGTGAGCTCGTCTGAGCGGCTGATGGCGCTGCGGTCGTTGTACGAAACCATAGAGCAGCGCGCTGCCGAATCGCTGCAGAACTTCGTCCCGCCGCTGCCGATTGAGCTCGGCGCGGCGAACGGATTCCGCTTCCTCTCCGCTTCGTCAATCGCGATTCAGTCGCTGATCGAGCCGCGGTACGAACCGGCGCTGCAAAGCGTCGCCGCGGAGTATCGGTCGCGATTCCCCGCAATGGCATGTCAGACGTTCTGGCAGCCACCCGGCACGTTCCACCTGAACGTCGCGATCCTTCGGCGATTGGCGGCAACACCGCTTGACGACTCCGCTCGTCGCGGCATCATCGCCGCGGCGGCGCCGGTGCTCGACTGGCTGGACGAGCAGCCGGCCTACGAGGTCGTCTTCGACCGCGTCCTGCTCGCCGCCGACGGCACGCTGATGGCGGTCGGCATCCCGGCGTCATGGCAGCCGTGGGCGATCCGCGATGCGTTCGTCGATGGCGGATTCCCCGACCAGCAGCGACCCATTCACATCACGATCGCGCGCGTGCTGAGCGTCCTTCCGACGGACGACTGGCGGCGCATGGTCGAGTTCACGCTCCGCGAGCTCCGCCACCGCGCCGTCGCTGTGGTCCGAGTCCGCCAGGCAATCCTCGTCAGCGAGCGTGAAGGCTTCCTGCACGCACCGTCGGCGTACGATGTCGTCCGCCGGTTCGCGTGGCGCTGATCAGTCGACGAGAATGAAGCCCTGACCGGTAACGGCGCCGATCCGTGTAAAGCCATCGTGTTCGAGTTTCGCACGCGACTCCGGCGGCGCCGCGACGAGCAATCCGCCGTTCGTCTGGGCATCGAACAGCGGTGCGAGGTCACCGTCGGGCCGCCTGCTCCGCACCGCGGTCGACTCGCGGACGTACGCGGTGTTTGCGCCGATCGCCGACGTCGTCCGCAACTCTGGCGGCAGTCTTCGGACCCCGTCGAGGAGCGGAACGCGATCGAGGTCGATCGTCGCGCCAACACCGAAGCTGAGCATCTCGCTAAGGTGGCCGAGGAGGCCGTAACCGGTCACGTCGGTGCTGGCATGCACCGCTGCCGCGACCGCGCTTCGCGACGCCCCGACATTTGACGTGAGCATGACGTCTGTCGCTTGCGACCCCCCGCGTCGTCGACAGCGCCCAGGGTGAAGCCCCAGAGAACCAGGCCGACGCCAAGCGGTTTGGAGAGGAGAAGATCATCGCCGGGGATTGCACCGCTCTTGCGGAGCACCCCGCCGTCTCGCGCGCAGCCGATCACCGAAAGACCGGCCAGGCACTCGATGCCCGTGACCGTGTGTCCTCCAGCGAGAATCGCCCCTTCGGCCGCGCACGCTTCGGCCATCCCGGCGAGCACTTCCTCCGCAACATCCAACGGCTGGGCTGTGTCGACCACGACCATGGCCAGCGCGAGGAGCGGCGCGCCGCCGGCGGCGTAGATGTCGCTGAACGCGTTGAGCGCTGCGATGTACCCGGCGGTCCGTGCCTCGGGGCAGATCAGCGGACCGAAGTCGATTGTCGCCAGCAGAGTCCCGTCGACGTGCGGTACGAGTGCCGAGTCTTCCCATGGCGCGCAGCCGTTAGGAAGGTGGCTGAGCAGTCGCCGTAGCGCCACTCCGGGGAGCTTCGCGAGACACGCGCCGCGCAGCATGAGATGGTTCCGCGCGCTCGGGGTCGCAGCGTCGTCGTTTCTGCTCGACATGTCACGCCAGCCGAGCGGCAAGGTACTCCGCGAACACTTTCTTGAACGACGCGCCGAAATTCAGAGTGTCCGCTTCCATCGCCGCGCGGATCTCGTCGATGGTCAGATAGAACAGTTCCTCGATCTCCGCGATGTTCGGAGCCGGCTCCGCTCCGGTCTCGCCGACGAAGAGCGAGATCTGGCATTCGTCTTTCGTTGCCCGACCGATCACCTCGTCGTTTTCGTCAATTAAATCAACAAGTTCATCTGCCATGACTTCCGCGCTGACGTCGGGCGAATCGAAGACATCGTCAGCTTCGCTGAGGATCGGATCGAAGCCGTACTCTTCGAGGAACGACGAGAGTTGCGCACGAACATCAGCGAAGTCGCTGCACGTGCTGCTGACGAATACTCTGGGCGATTTCATCTTCGGACCGAAGCGTGCCGGCAGGCACCTCCCTTCATTGAGGAGTGTCTCGGCGCGAAAATTTCCTACCCGTATCGCACAACCGTCCTCAGGACGGGACTGCTCTCGGGTGTCGCGGCGATGGGTTGTTCCAGCAGAGCGACGTAGAGGCTCGCGCCGGGGCCGAGGGATCCCGAGGACGGCGGGCTAACGCTCCACGCTCGTCGGGGAGAAGAACAACGCGCGAGCAGAGCCCTCCAAGCTACCCGTCCGTTTCGCGGCGCAGAGCCCGCTCCTCATCGGACAGGACGGACTGCCGTGCAGGCTCCGAGGCGGTCGTCATTGCGGCGATCCGTTCGCGCAGCGCGCGCATGTCGGCGGTGAGCTCGGTGAGCTCCTCGCGCATGCGGGCCGTCTCGGCGGCGGTCCGTGCCTGCGCGTTTCTTTGCTCGGCGAGCAGGGCGGCCTGTGACGCGCTCTCGGCGTGCGACTCGCGGCGGAGCGTGCGCATCGCCGCGAGGAGAGCTCGATCGAGGGCGCGTTGCTGCACCCAGTAGACGCGGATGAAGCGCAGCACCAGACGCCGGAGCGGGGTCATGAGACGTTGCATCGGCGAGGGGAGATCGGGCCGCGGGGACCCGAGGAGCGACTCCGCGGCCATCGCGTCCACCTCGAAGAAACCTGACCGTTCGCCGCTCCCCGCGGATGCGGGCGACTCGCTCGGATCACGCGTACCGACCTCGCTGGCCGAGCGCCGGTGCTCGTCGAGCAGGCGGCGCAGCAGCGGTCCCCGCGCGCGCGGGCTGTGCAGGGCCTCGATGTCGGCGCGCGCGCGAGCGCCGACGGCGGCCGCGGCGCCGGGGTCGGCATAGACCCGCGCCATCTGCTGCGCCGCAATGGCGACGTCAGGCTCGGCCCACCGCGATCGGGGCGGATACGGCGGCGCGTCGTCCCCGACTTCGATGAGCCGTGCCGGAACCAGGAAGCTGTTGGACTCGTTCGCAAGCTCGAGCGTCGAGGAGTACGCCGTGCTGATCACCGGCTTGCCCAGCGCCATGGCCTCGGCGACCGTCAATCCGAACCCCTCCGAACGATGCAGGGAGACGTAGCAGTCGCACGCGTCGAGCATCGAGAAGTAGTCGTCGCTCGAGACATACCCGTCGCGAATGACGATGTTGGATCCGCCCGCCGCGGCGGCGCGCAGTTCTTCGTCTTCCGCCACGTGGCGCTCCGCGTTGGTGGTCTTGATGTAGAGCTCGACCTCCGGGCGATCCGCGAACGCCTGCCGGAATGCGGCCACGACGGCCAGGGGGTTCTTCCGCCGGAACACGCTGTCGTAGTCGAAGCAGAACAGAAACAGGAAGCCTTCCGGCATCCCGAGCTCGGCGCGCGCGCGCGATCGTACCTCCGGCACGACCACCGGCAGGGGGAAGGCGCGCACCGGTTTGGTGAGACTGCGAGACAGCGCCGCGGCGGTGAAACTGCTGATGCCCCAGACCTCGTCGAGCTCGCTCTCGCTCCGGGCCATCACGGCGGGCAACTCCTCCACTTCCCAGGCCCAGAGCCCGATATTGCGGGCGTGTTCGGGCAGATGCCCGCGCATTTCCTCCAGGAAGAGCGGCAACGGATCGGCGTTGATGCAGAGGAGGTTGATATCGAACGACGGCACCGCCGCGCCGAGATCGCGAAACTCCCGTTGCTGGCGGCTGGCCGTACGCGTGAAGGGCACGACCGCGTATGGAATCCCTTCCGCGGCGAGCGCGGCAGCCACTGCTCTTAGGATCTGCCCGGTGCCGCTTTCGGAGTACGCGTAGCCGTACACGTTGACGCCGGGAGTCAGCTTCCCCCCGCGGACGGTCGGCATGGACGTCGGAGCCTGGGGAGGGATGAGCGGCGGCGGGATCTGGTGCTCGCGAACGCCCTGGATCCTCACCCAGTCGAGGAACCGCTCCGCGTCGACGGAGTGGATGTTCGGAAAGGCGACCCGCAAGTCCGCGCGCTCGCTCCAGATCTCGCCGAGATACGCCGGAACGCCGGGCGCATGCGGCGAAGGCCGCAGCAGACGCTGAACGACGTCGTCAGCGCCGCCCATCGAGAACGGATTCGGAAACGCCGTGGCGCCCTCTCCCGCTTCGTCCTGGACATACGTGCGGTGCAGCACTCTGCGCGCCCGTGCGTCGAGAGGCAGCCCTCCGGCAGTCGTCGCGAAGCCGTATGGCAACGCCTCGCAGTCCGCGAAACCGGCGTTCTCCAGCGCCAGGGCATAGCGCCGGCAGAGATCGGCCAGGAGCGGCGCCTCGCTGAGCCGGATGCGCGGCGACGCGTGCTGATGCTTCGAGAGGAGATGCGGTGTGCGCGGGGAAAAGCCGCTGAAGTGGAAGAAGCGCAGCGGCCGCTTGCCGCCATCAGCGTTGACGAGGATTCGATCGCCGTCGAGGGTGAGCGCGCGATGTGGCAGATTCCAGTAGGCGACGTTGTACCCGGGATCCTTGAGAACCGCGGGCTCGAAGAGCGCCGGCGCGAAGTCGATCCAGCGCTGATCGACGAACAATCCGCGCGCCGTGTCGTTGAGACAATGGCGTCTGAGCCGCTGGCGCCACCAGGGAAGAAACGTCCTCGCCGCCTCGGCCGACAGCGCGAGAAAGCCGAGGTTGTAGATGCCGGCGAGCAGCAGGTCGCGTTCGTCGGGACGCTTGCCGTCCGGCGGCAGCGGCTCGGTGACGTGAGGAGTGAGGACCATCCCGTGAGCGAGGGCCAACGGCTCGAGAGGGCCGAGAGAGTCGAAGACCTCCGTATCCGGATCGAGATAGAGGGCCACCGATGCACCGCGCGCGAAGAGATGTTCGAACGCCCACGGCTTGACGGCCGTGGACAGCTCGGTGACGTCGTAAGTCACCGCCATGGTGTGGAGATCGGACGGCGGATCGAACGGAAGGTCGACGGCGTGGATGACCTCGAACGACGGCTCCGCAGGAATGCCGCGGTCGGGATCGTCGAGAACGACGACACGCAGACGGGCACCTGGATTGTGACGGGCCAGACTGGCCGCGAGCACGCGCGCGTGAGCGAGATAATTGCGCGCGACGATCGTGAACACCTCGGTGGCCGGTGTGAGCGGCGCCTCGGCGGCGGCCGCGGGTCTGCCGGCGGATCGCAGGTCTCGGAGCGCGGCCAGCTCTCCCTCCCTCGCCTCGAGGACGAACTTTACCGAAGCCAGCTCGGCGTCGCGGGCGGCCACGATCTCCTCCAGCGCCGCGACCTGATCGCGCGTGCCCAGAGCGAGGCGATCGATCTCCACCTGGAGGACGTCTCGCGCGTCACGCAGCGCCGCTGCGTCACGCATGAGCTGGCGCCGCTCCGCGTGGCCGGCGATGAGAATCTCCGGTGCGTGCGCGGAGACGAGCTCGGGATATTTGTCATAGAGCCTGCGCAGCAGCGGCAGATCTTCATCGCGGCGCAGGAATCGGTGGTGCAGCGAATCGGGCCGCACGCGGTACTCGAACGTGGGACGCGGAATGCGGATGAATTTCCAGCCGCGGGCCGCGGCGCCGATCCAGAAATCCCAGTCTTCCCAGACGTGAAATGCGACGTCGTACCCGCCGGCCTCGCTCCAGACCGCACGGCGCACGACGGCACAGGCGTCGATGTAGTTGCCGCTGAGCATTCGCGGCAGATCGAGCTCCGGCACGGTGACGTCGCCGCTGCGCGCGCCGAGCTCGCGGCGATCGCCGTAAACCACACCCGCGGCGGAATCGGCATCGAGCAGCACCACGGCCTCCGCGGCGAAGCCGGGCAGCAAGCGGTTGTCAGCATCGAGCGGCAGAAAGTAGTCGCCGGTGGAGGCGGCGATCCCGCGGTTGCGGGCCGAGGAGAGACCGCCGTGCGCCTGTTCGATCGCACGATGCCCGGCCTCGTTCAGCGCGGCCAGCACCGCGCGGGTGCGGGGCTGCGTCGAACCGTCGTCGACGATGATGAGCTCCGCCTCGGGCGCGTTCCGCTTCACGCTGGCCACGGCGTCGATCAGATAGTCGCCGTCGTTGTGGCAGGGAATGACGACGGAGAGACGCGGTCGCTCCGCGGATCGAACCGTGTTTGTGCGCGAGGCGGCTTCCCACCGCCGATCGTTGCCGAGGTCCGCCGCGTCGTCGAGCTCGCCGAGGAGTTTCATCGTCTCGGTATTCGTGTGCTGCCAGAGGCCCGGCAGCGGATCGTCCTCAGGGAACGAGACGAACAGGTCCTCCGCGCGCAGGTTTGCGAGAGTGTCCGCATCGGCGTCCAAGCCCAGCTTTGTGCGCACCATCGCGACGAACGCCTGAGGGTCCCGCAGCAGGCGATTGGTGCTGACGAGGAGCGTTCGGTCGCGATGTCGCAGGTGAAAGTCGAGGATGCGGCGGTTGTAGTGCGTCCAGATGCGCGACGGGTAGTCGGGATGCTCCAGCCAGACGCCGGCGCCGGTGCGGAGCATCGAATCGGCGACCTCCCAGGGGTGGCGATAGAGGAGAAGGAAGCGTGCCTCCCGTCCGAGCACGTCATCCCAGAAGTCGAGGAGCAGCGATGTGCGCGGATCTTTCCAACCCCACGCAACGCCGGCGCTGTCGCGCGCGGCACCGAGGGCCGCAGCGGAATCGCGATATGCCGGGAGCGGGGTGGTGTCGAAGGTCCCGCTCTCGGTCCATCCCCAGTCGCGATGGCCGGCCACGGACGGCGTGCAGGCGGCGAGGATGCGACGGTTGAGCTCCTGGAAGTCGACGTCCTCGAAGTACCCCGCCGGGGCTCCGCGGTCCCCCCTCAACAGCCGATCGCCGATCCGGACATCCCACGCCTGGAACAGCGAAGCGACGAACGACGTGCCCGACCGGTGCATGCCGGTGATGACCAATCGAAGGGGAGGTTTCATCGGTGAGCTCGGGTTCTTTCGGCGGCGTCAGGAGGCGTCGAGGCCCGCGCGCATTGTAGTAGGCTTCGGCGCGGCTTCCCCCTCCGCGGGGACTCGGAATTTGCGCGGCAGAGACCGGTGTCAGCCGGCACGGCCGGCTGGCGCTGATTGGCCAAGCCTCGGGCACGCTGTACTACCTGGCCGGCCTCGATGAGGGGGATGACATCTGCGATGTCATTAGCATTCACAGCGCGCGCGCTGCATGTGGGGGGCCCGAGGCCGGAGGCGTCACAGAGGGTAGCCGGTGGCAAGCCGCGAAAGCGGTGCCGCCACCGGTTCAGGATGGTGGGAGGATTTGCATCCCGGCAGGGGTGCCAGAGTGGTCTTGCGCCCCTGCCGGGGCGCGATGGGCTCACGCGCATCACTCCGGTGGCTGCGCCGCTTTCGCGGCTTGCCGCCGGCTACCCTCTATCGTCCCTCCGGGACGGTGTTGTCATTAGGCTTGGCCAAACAGCGCAGCCGGCCGTGCCGGCTCGAGATGACACGCTCGGAAAGCGGGGGAATGGCGCAAGGTGAGCACCCATGAGCAAGACCCGATGACCGCAGTCGCCTTGGAGCCCGAAGCGGGCGGCCGCGAACCGGGCCGCCTGGGGACGAGCCTCCTCATCGGCCTCGTCTGCCTGCTGGTCTACAACGTCAATGGGCGTGCGATCACCGCCGGCGACACGTACCCGGCCCGCTACCTGCCATTCGCGATCGTGAAATCCCACACGATCTTTCTCGATCCGGTGGCGAAGGTTGCGGCTCAGGGGCGAGGGAAGGGCGCGTTCTGGATGCTGCCTCGACCGGACGGCCACATCATCTCTCTGTACCCGATCGTAGTGCCGCTGCTCATCGCGCCGCTTTATGTTCCCGCCGCCGGCTATCTGGAGCTGCGTGGCTGGACGGATGCGCGACTCGATCACGTCGCGAGGATCATGGAGAAGCTCTCCGCCTCGCTGAGCGCCTCGCTGAGCGCGTCGCTCCTGTTTTTGCTGCTGCGCCGGCGGGCCCGGGCGTCGATCGCGCTGCTGCTCACCGTGGCTTATGCCTTCGGCACGACGACGTGGATGATCGGCAGCCAGGCGTTGTGGCAGCACGGAATGGGTGGTTTGCTGATCATCGGCGCGCTTCTGCTCCTCACGGGCGCGTCCACTGCCCCGCGGGCGGTCGCGGCCGGTTTGCTCGTGGGGCTCATCGCCGCCAACCGCCCGCCGGACATCATTCTCGCGGCGGCATTGGGAATCTACGGATTGTTCTGGGCGGGCCGGCGCAGTACGGCGTGGCTCATCGCGGCGTCGGCACTGCCTCTGGCCGCCGTGGTGCTCTACAACTTCGGCGTCGCCGGCAACGTTCTGGGCGGCTATGGACTGATCGGCAAGGCCGCGTTCTTCAGCCACGACCTCCTTCCCGGCGTCGCGGGGTTGCTGTTCAGCCCCACACGCGGCCTGTTGATCTTCTCCCCTTTTCTGGTTTTCCTCGTGCTGGCAGTCCGCCACATCCCGGGCACTCGCGAAGAGCGGCTCCTGAGCGTGGCGATGGTGGCAGCGGTCGCCATCCAGATCCTCGTGTACGCCAAGGCGGATTGGCGAGGGGGCCTCTCCTGGGGACCGCGATACATGACCGACCTCCTGCCGTTCCTCATGTGGATGCTGGTGCCGGTGGTTTCCGCGTTGCGCGGTGCCGCACGCATCGGCTTCCTCGCGGCAACAGGCGCGTCGATCCTCATCGAAGCGATCGGCGCCTTCTGCTACTCGCCTTCGTACGACCTTCCGATCTTCGCCGCGGATCGAGGTACGCAACATCACGACATGCGCGGCGCATGGCAGTGGCGCAACGCACCGTTCCTCACATCGCTCAGGGAGGGTCTCGCGCCGGCGGACTTCACGACCGGGATTCGGGGCACGTTCGACGCGATCGAGACCGGCGGCCGCCCGACCTCGGTCGTTACAGCCGGGCAGGAGGTCTTCGCCACCGGCTGGGCGCTTGCCGGTCACGCAACACCGTGGCAGGTGGCGGTCGTGATCGACGGCCGGCCGCCCGCCTCGACCGCTGCCTTCTTCGACCGGCCCGACGTGCGCACCACGCTGAACGAGCCGAGCCCCGCCGGCTGGCGCATCCCGATCGACACGACGGGCATGGCTGCCGGCGAGTACCTTGTGACCGCCTTTGTCTGGACCTCGGAGAAGGGCGAGGGCTATTACTTCCAGGAACGCAAGCTGACCGTGCAAGCGGCACAGGCGGCGGGCAGGGGTGCTCTGCCGGCCGGAGGCACCGCCGCCGATCTCGAAGGGCACGCCAGGACGGCCGCGGGACGCATTCGAGAGCACCACCAGGAGCAGGGATCGTGGCTCACTGCCTACACGAGCAGCACGAGCTTTCAGGACCCGCGGCCGGAGATGAACACGTTTCTCACCGCGCTCCTCGTCGATCTGCTCGATCCCGTGGCCGCATCGACGGGCGTCGGAGACAACCTGCAACGCGCGCGCACGCATCTCACGGCACAGATCGAGGCCGGAGGACTGGTGCGCTATCACGGGCGGCCCGACGGTCCCGGCATCGGGACTCTGGGCTGTGCCATTACGCCCGACACCGACGACACGGCTCTGGTCTGGCGGATCGCTCCCGGTCCTGACCGCGGGCAATTGACGGCCGCACTGGCAACGATCGACCGGTATCGGACGCCCGGGGGCCTCTACCGGACGTGGCTCGCGCCGCGTGAGGCGTACCAGTGCCTCGATCCGGGCCACGATCCGAACCCTGCCGACATCGCCATTCAGATGCACCTGTTGTTACTGCTGTCCGAGGTCCGCCCGGCGGCCGGCCGCGCACTCTGTGACGCACTGCGGCCCGTCGTCGATGAAGATCGGGTCTGGGTCTACTATCGAAAAGCGCCCCTGACTCCGATCCTGCGTCTGCCGGACGTGCAGCGCGCGGGGTGCGAGCTCGAATTGCCCGAGTCACGGATGCAGACGTCCGTTCCGGACCAGCAGATCTGGACGTCGGTCGCGCGCCTCGTGGCGGCCCCTACGCCGGAACACTCGCCTCCCGACGGAGTGCTCATCCGGGCGGTGCTGCGCGAGCTCGCCAGGGACGACTTCGCGCTCGTACGAACGAATCCACCGCTCTTCTACCACAACGACCTCACGGCGACCGTCCCGAGATACTACTGGTCCGAGGACCTGGGATACGCGCTCTGGCTGAGACTCTATGACCGATATGAACGTCAGGGCGAGGCCGATCTCGGCCGCTAGAGATTACGCGCTCCGTTACCTGTCCGTCCTGCGCCCGCTGGACATCCTCGTCCTGCAAGGCTCGCCCCTGCTCGGCGCCGCATTCGCGATCGGCCGTCCGACGCTCCAGGACGTGGGTCCGCTGGCGACTCTCATGGTCGCCAACGTGTTGCTCGTGACGCACATCTTCATGCTCAACGACTGGTCCGGTCTGACCGGCGACTTCGCGGACCCGAACAAAGCCGCCCATGTCTTCACGGCCCGAGGCGTCGGACGGAGGGACATCGGCGTTCTGACGGCCGGCTTGCTGGTGGTCAGTCTCGTCGTTTTCAGCCGCGTCGGCCTGTTCGCATTCGGCCTTGCGGCCGCCATCGCCGCCTCGAGCGCGCTCTACTCCCTGCCTCGATTCAACTGGAAGGGCAGACCGGGCCTCAACTCCCTGGCCCATCTGGCCGGAGGCATCCTGCACTTCCTCCTCGGCTACTCCATGGCCCACGCCATCGACGGTCGCGGTCTCGCCGTGGCTACGTTCTTCGCACTGATCTTCGCCGCCGGCCATATGACGCAGGAGGTCCGCGATCATGAAGGCGACACCATCAATGGGATCAGGACCAACGCAGTCGTCTTCGGGCCGCGTCGCGTTTTCGGCGCGAGTCTGGTGCTGTTCGCCCTGGCCCAGATTCTCCTCCTCCTGCTGTCCCTCCAGGGGATTCTCCCGCGTCCCCTCTTTGCGCTCGTCGTCCTCTTCCCCCTGCAACTCCATTGGTCCCTGCAGACTCTGCGCGAAGGTCTCACCTACGCGAGCGTCTCCCGCCTGCAGACGCGCTACCGCGTCCTCTACGCCGTCATCGGCCTGGCGATGGTGGCAGCGCTCTGGGTCGCGCCGATCGCGGTTCGCAGGTGAGCGGCGATTGAACACGTTGCTGACGACCGACGGAATACCCGTGCCTTGCGGTCGACCTGCCAATTCGGTATACTGCCCGCACGACGTATTTCCTGACATCCGGCGATGAGCCCTCAAAAACAAGGCGCTTGGACCATTGCCGGCTACGTCGCCCAAGCCCTTCTGATTGGCCTCGTCGCATTCATGTTATGGGCACACACCGGCATGAAAAGGCGCGTGATTGCTGCGGAGCGGATGGTTGGCGGTCATTTCGCTGCAGGAGACGCGCTTGCCGAGCTTGTCGTGCTCGACACCGCATACCGGCAATCGACGCTGAGCTTTCAATCGTCGCGAGTCCAGGTTGTCCTCGTGAATCCATCCTGCGATTCGTGCGCGGCCGTGGCCCGGACCCTCGGCGGACATCCTCAGACGCTCGTGTTGACCATGGCGCCCCCCCAGGCTGCGAAAGAATTCGTCGAGCGCTATCGAGTTGCCAATCCGACCTATGCAATCGCCCGGCCCCTGCCTCGAGGTGTCGGCGCAAGGATGGGCGCTGCCCCCCAGATCTTCGTCATCGATCACGGTCGTGTGGTCCGCACCTGCGCGAGCCTCACCGAGTGTGGAATGTGATGGACCGAAAGGAAAGACAGTCATGATCCAGAAAGTGGTTGTTCTCGTGATGCTCGCCATGTTCATCGTCGGCGTAACCGTGGCGTGGGCTGCCCCGCCCTACGACCGTTACTTTCGTTTCTACTCCGATGAAGCCATGACCCAGCAGGTCGGCTGGTATTACCAGGGGTGCACCCAGAACTTTTGGGGGGGCCAGACCTGGACGCAATACTACACAGTTGAAGCGTTTGAACCGTGCAGCAACTACAACGGGAACGAGCCGCCCTGGAACTGGATGGAATATTCGCCTTTCTCATGCAATTCGGGGAGCTCGTATCCGGACTGGCACCCTTGCTACTACAACTAAGGGACCTCTGAACAAAACAAATCTCGCCGGCCGTGGAAAGCATGATGTTCGTCGATACTGAGCTATATGAATAACGAGACCCAGCTCGTTACCGTTTAGCGCCGCACTTGGGAACTCCTCGCGGAAGGGGGTAGCCGTCACCCCCTTCCGCAATTGCCTTCTGGCGAGACTGCGCGTCTATACGAGCCCGCGAGCCCTGGGTGTTGTTGGAGCGGTCGCCTCGCGGCCGCGATTCGTTACGCTCCGCGAACCCCGCGCGGCGCGCGGGGCCAGCCTCTACGCCGAACCTTCCCGCGGCACGTGGATTTCGATCTCGTCAGGCGCCGGCGGTTTCTGCGACGGCTGCGTTGCCTTCGCACTCCAGGAGCTCAATCAGTATGTGCCGCCGGCAACTTCGTGACCTCGGGTTTCCCCTTCGGCCGCGAGAAGGAGGGCCTCGGCCTGCTGGAGCATGACGTCGGCGCGCATGCGGGCGGACGGGGTGTCGTCGTGCTTCTTCGCGGCCACGGCGCCGCTGTGGATATACGAGTTGTAGACGACGAGGCGGAGAGGGGCAGATCGCGACCGTGGTCGTCTGCCGAGCGCATGGCGGGCCGAAGTATCGCTCGTCGAAGAACGCCATTCTGCATACACGTCGCCCAAGGCACTGAAGCGGTCGAGAAATCCTGTCGGAAGGTCTCCCTCGCCATTCAATAGGCGCTCGCCCAAGCGCGTGCTACTGAACGGTTACAGAGCGTGTCTTGCACAGCACGACTGCCTCAAACGTCGAGATTCTCCAAGACGGCCGCACGGTCGAGGCCAACAATGATCACTGGATCATGAGCGCCGTCTCTGCAGTGGTGCGGCGGACGATCTCAAAACCAATGGACCGCCGCCGTCTCGGCGGCTGACGTGCACGCGTCTCGCGTGCACACGCGCGGGCGAGACGCCCGCGCGTCAGCCGGCGGGACGCCGGCGGTCCGTCGGAGAGCGCCGGTCGTTGCCTCCGCACTCCCTACGGTCAGTGGATGTGAGCCGCCGGCGACTTCGTGTCCTCGGGCTTTCCCTTCGGTACTTGCCCTAGGGCACTGACGAGCACCGTCCGTCCCGGCACTCGCGCCAGTGCCGATCGGTACGCGGCCTCTGCGTCGGCGATGCGGCCGGCCGCGAGGAGGTGATCGCCGAGGAGCTCGGAGGCGGGCTTGGCGACCGCCGGCGGGCCGAAGTCGAAGGGCATGGATTCCTCGGTCTTCTTTGCCTGCTCGAGGAGGGCGATGGCTTCGTTCTGTTTGCCGTCGGCCGCGAGGAGGAGGGCCTCGGCCTGCTGGAGCATGACGCCGGCGCGCATGCGCGCGGACGGGTTGTCGTCGTTCTTCTTCGCGGCCACGACCTCTGCGTGCAGTGCGCGCACGCGCGGCACGGCGGTCTTCAGCGCGGCGGCATCCTTGCGCTGCGCGGCGGCGAGGACGTCGCCGTACGCGACGGTGTAGCGGGCGTCGAGGAACGGCGCGCCGTCGGGGATCTTCGCGCCGGCGTCGGCGGCGCTGAGGGCGTGTCCGGCAGCAACGTGGTGCGCGCGCATGTCGGCGTACTCGTTGACGCGGCCGGATCTCGAGTCCATCGGGCCGGCGGACTGGAACTCGCTCTCCAGCGCCGCGGCGCGGCACGCATCGAGCGCCTTGCGCGCGGCCTCGGAATCGTTCTTCTGCAGGTAGCCGTAGTGCAGCCAGGTCGGATAGTGGCCGCAGTCGGCCTTCTGCCGGCCACGCGCGGCGCGCTGGCGATTGATGACGTCGACGGCGCGACGGTTGGCGTCGATGACGTCATCCCACATGCCCATGGCGACGAAGATGTGCGAGGTCATGTGCAGCGCGTGCCCCGCGTTGGGAGCCACGGCTCCGTAGAGGCGCGCGGCGCGCAGTCCGAGAGGGGCGTGGAGGGGATCGTCGTAGGAGTGGATGAGGTAGTGCAGCACGCCGGGATGATTGCGGTTGGCCGGGAACACTTCCTCGAGGACGGCCGCGGCGCGCATGTAGGTCGCGAAGTCGCGTCCCTGATGGGCGGTGCCGAGGATGGCCAGGCCGTGGAACGCGGCGGCGTCGACGTCGTCGGGATAGCGCGCGTGGAGGGCGGCCATGGCGTCGGCGAAGAGGAAGTCGCGCTCGTTCTTCGACCCTTCGCCGTAGAGCACGTCGAGGGTGCGGAGGTAGTCGCGCTCGCGCTCGGTCCCGGCCTTGGCCAGCCGCTCCTCGGGCGTCGCGCCGAGGCGCTGCAGAACGGCGCGCGCGGCCTCGAGGTCCTGCTGGAACCAGATCGGATGGGTGTGGGTCATGGCCTCGCCCCAGTAGGCCATGGCGAACGACGGGTCGAGCTCCTGCGCCTTGCGGAACTCCTCGGCGGCGAACGGGTACTCGAAGTTGTGCAGCAGGGCCAGGCCGCGGAGGAACGGCGCCTGGGCCTCGGCGGCGCCGGAGTTGGCGAAGGCGATCTCGCCAACGTCACTCTGGGCCGTGAGGGGAAGTGCGGCAAGGAAGAGCAGGAGCAGGAGGGTGTGTCGCATGGCGTCGTTCGGGAGATTAACACCGTCCGTGGAGCGACCGTTCAGACTCCACGGGTCGTAGCAGCGTTGCGCGCTCCGATGCAACCGAGGGATGCTGGGCGCGATGGAACTGACGGGGACCGTGGTCGGCGGTGCGATCGACGTGCATCGGGCACTCGGCCCGGGGCTGCTCGACAGCGTAGGATGCGCTCATGCGGTTCGCTCCTCTGCTGGTGATGCTCCTCGGGTGCGCTTCGGCGCCCATTCCGAGCGAGCCATATGTCGTCGTGCTCGGCATCGCGCAGGATGGCGGGTATCCGCAGGCGGGATGTCGCCGCGCGGACTGCGTGGAAGGCTTCGCGGGGAACCGCGAACGCGCGCTGGTCGCGTCGCTGGGGATCGTCGATCCGTCGACGGGACAGCGGTGGATCGTCGACGCGACGCCGGACTTTCCGGCCCAGCTCCACCGGCTCGAGCGCATCGCCGGAGCGCCGCGGGCGGGCGCGCCGGTGCTCGACGGCGTGCTCCTCACGCACGCCCACATCGGCCACTACCTCGGGCTCGCGCACCTGGGTCGCGAGGTCCTCGGCGCGCGCGAGGTTCCGGTGCTGGCGATGCCGCGCATGCAGACGTTCCTCGAGGAGAACGGGCCGTGGTCGCAGCTCGTGTCGCTGCGCAACATCGTGCTGCGCCCGCTCGTCGCGGGCGAGGCGGTGGCGCTGAACGAGCGGATCTCGGTGACGCCGCTCGTGGTGCCGCATCGCGATGAATTCTCGGAGGCGGTGGGCTTCGTCGTGCGCGGCCCGTCGCGCGCGATCCTCTGGCTGCCGGACATCGACAAGTGGGAAAAGTGGAGCACGTCCATCGAATCGGTGGTCGCGCAGGTGGACGTGGCCTACGTCGACGCGACGTTCTACTCCGCCGACGAGCTGCCGGGGCGCGATCTGAGTGAGATTCCTCACCCGACGGTGCAGGAGACGATGGAGCGCTTCGGTTCGTCGCCGCTGCGGGCGCGCATCCGGCTCGTGCACCTCAATCAGTCGAATCCGCTGCTGCGGGATGCCTCGCTGCGCCGCTCGATCGGCAAGCAGGGGTTTGCGGTGGCGGAGGAGGGGGACGTGGAGCTCCTCGGAGCTCCGTAGCGTCCCACGCCGTGCGCGGAGCGCCGCCTTCCAGGCGGCCGCTACGCCGGCTTCCAGCCGGCACGATTCCGGGCGAGAAGCGGCCGGCAGGATGCCGGCGTAGCGGCCGGCTGGAAGCCGGCGCTCCGCGCGGGGGCAGGTGCCTATTGCGTGGTGATCGGTGCGTCGGTCGTGGTGGTGTTCTCCTCCGGGGGCGGTGGCGGGGGCTCGACCAAGGGAGCTCCCACCGGCGGCATCAGCCGCGACGCGGCCTTGATGACGTACCGTTTGATGACCTGCAGGATGCCGCTCGGCCCGGACGGCCGGCTGGCCGCGCCGGCCGGCATGGCCAGCGCGAGAACGAGAATGACGGCTGAAGCAATCCGATAGGTGTTGCGCATACACCCTCCCTGAGGGACAAGGTGACGTCCAGAGGAGAATCATGAGTCCGCGCCGAAACTTTTTTATCGCAGCGGCAGGAACACACTGGCCGGGTTCGTCGGGAGGTCTCCGAGGTAGTCGCGGACGTGCCGGATGATGCGCGGCTCGATCGCTCCCGCCTCGACGGCCTCGCGCAGGTACGCCAGCGCCATCTTTGCGTTGTGCATGATCCCCTCAGACGTGAAACTGACGACGACGTTCCGCAGCAGGTCCGGCACCTGGTCCGGTCTCTCCGCCAGGAGCAGTGCCTCGGCGAGCTCGAGTCGGGCCAGGGCGGCGTCGTTGACGACGCCCATCGCCTCGAACGCGCGCCGTGCGGTGTCGATGTGCTCGATCGCCCCGTCGAGGTCGCCCTTCGCCCGGAGCAGCGCGCCGATCGACCACCTCGTGCGCACGCGCTCCACCTCCGCGCCCAGCTCGTTCCACAGCGTCAGGGCGGCGAAGAAGGACTCCCCCGCCTTCTGAAGCTCGCCGAGCTCGATGGAGCAGTTGCCCCCGTTCTGGAGTGCGCATGCGAGATGGAGACGGTCTCCCACCCGCCGCGCCTCTTCTGCAAGCTCGTCGAAGACGGAGGAGGCGGCGCGGAAATCGCGCTTCATGTACAGCACGTTCGCCACCAGGAGACGCGCCGCGAGAAAACGTGCCGTGTCGCCGAACGCCTCGAAGGCACGCGCCGCCCGTTCCGCCTCACTCACGGCCTCTTCGAAACGATGGGTCTCGGCCAGGACGTTGGCGCGCACCAGAGCGGCGCGCGCGTGCTCCCATTCGGTAGCGTGCGGGTCGACGTCGAATGCGTCGTCCGCACGCCGCAGATCCTGTTCGGCCTCGCGATAGCGCCCGATGCGGAACAGGGCCTTCCCCCGCTCGACACGGGCGAGACCGAGGAGGGACATCGTGGGAAGCTCGTTCACGGCGGCCAGGCTCTCAGCAATCGTGACCGCCGCCGTCGCCGTCGCGAGCGCGAACTGCGGCTCCCGTTCGTAGAGGTCCACGGTGGCCGCGGTGAGAAGCGAGACCACCGGGGGCGTGCGAAATGCCGGTGCACTGGCCACGTCCGCCGCGGTGAACGCCGAGAACGACGTCAGCACCGGCTCGAGCAGCCCCTTCGCGGCCGTGCGGTCCGCGTCCAGCTTTGACGCCAGCGAGCGGAGTCGGGTCAAGTCGGGGGGCGGCCGGCGCAGCTCATCCGCCATGTCCCAAGGCTCGCGGGTGCGGAGGGCATCCTCGAAACGCTGCCAGTCTTCTTCCGTCCATTCTTTCATGCGTGGGCCCTGGTAATCCTGCAGTAGATCTCTTTCGCGCGCTTGCGGCAACTGCTCAGGAGCTGCATCACGTACGCGGCACTCGTGTCCAGATGCTCCGCGATGTCGCGGGGTTTTTCTTCGTCGAGGTAGTAGCGGCGCAGGGTCTCCCGGCACTTGGGGCCGAGCTGGGCCAGGGTCGCGCCGAGGCTGAGGTTCGTGGACCAGCGCTCGAGGTCCAAGGACGTGCTCTCGTCGGCGGTGGCCTCGTGGGCGTCGAGCAGAGGCGATTCGTGGCGCCGCTTGCGCCAGTAGTAGCGGGCCGCGTTCTGCATCGCGCCGAGAAGAAAGGCGCGCATGTCGTCGACCTGGGGACGCCGCTCGAGCATCGACGCGAAGATGTCATGAACGAGCGCCTCCACGTCCTCGCCGGGAATCCTGTAGCGATGGCGGGCGGTGGCACACAGCAGCGGTGCATGCTCGCGGTAATGAACCTCGAGCAAATGTGCCGCGGACGCCTCCTGATTCTGGGTCGGCACGAGCGCTTTCCACGGCCGGTATGGCCGAGACTCTGAGAATAGCGAAAGGCGACCGGTTCCGCCATGGCCGGCGCTGGTTGACCCTGAGGAACGGTTCCGCCGCACGGAGCCGAGAGGGCGTCGTCGATGCGCTGCGCACATTCACCTGCCTAAGGAGTGACGGCCGGACGGAAATCCCTACCTGCGATTTTGGCGACGGGGCGACGGGGGGGGGGGCAGGATGCCGGCGCTCCGCGCGCGCGCCCCGCGAACGCACGGGCGCGACCGTTTTGTTGCGCGCAGAAGTTTTCTAGCCCGCATTTCTCACAGCCCTTCTGCTGCGACAGCCGAGAGCGGCCTGTCTGCTTCGCCGCACGGCGATTTCGCTCCTCAACATAGTGTCAACTATGCTTTCGTCGCGAAATCGCCGTGCGACTCGCATCCAGGCCACTCTCGGCTGTCTCGCGACGAAAGGCTGTGAGAAATGCGGGCTAGGAGTGCGGTGGCGAGGCGGGCGGAGGTGTGGGAGCCACCGCTCTCCTAGATTCTTGAACCCGAACTCTGAGGATTCGTCGCTCAGAGTGCAACGAAAGCCGGGCTCGGGCTCGGGCTCGGGCCCGGTTGTCTCAAATTTCAAATGTCTTTGGGTAGACTTTGTTTTCACGGACGTCGCCGCGTGCTCCTTGCGTTTGCGAATATTCTTTCCCGCGCCCACCAAACCTCACACAGAAGGACACAACCGATGAGCTTGAAGCGTTTTGCTCCCGCGATGGCACTCCTGGCCGTGCTGTCGCCATTCAGCAGTGCATGGGCCGAGGAAACGACCACCACCAAAACAGCCGCCGTCCCCACCGAAGCGCCGCGCTTCGGCACGTGGGGCATCGACATCGACGGGATGGACCGCTCGGTCAAGCCGGGCGACGACTTCTTCAAGTACGCCAACGGCAAGTGGGCCGCGGCGACGGAGATCCCCGCGGATCGGACGAGCTTCGGCGCGTTCGCGGTCCTGCGCGATCTGTCCGAGGCCCGCGTACGGGCCATCCTGGACCGCTGGGCGGCCGAGAAGAAGCTGAAGGCGGGGTCGGACGAGGCGAAGGTCGCGGCGATCTACCGCACCTTCCTCGATGAAGCGACCGTCGAGAAGCTCGATGCGAAGCCGATCCAGCCGCATCTCGACGCGGTGAAGAAGGCCGAGAAGCACGCGGACCTCGCGCGGCTCATGGCCCGCTCATCCGCCACGTTCGGCCGCTCCTTCTTCGGTCCGGCGGTCTTCGACGACGCGAAGAACCCGGACAAATACGCGCTCTATCTCTCCCAGGGCGGCATCGGCCTCCCCGACCGCGACTACTACCTCAACGAGAAGTTCAAGGCCCAGAAGGATCGCTACGAGAAGTACGTCGCCGACATGCTGGCGCTGGTGGGCTGGGAGGAGCCGGCGAAGAGCGCGGCCGAGATCGTGGCCATGGAGACGAAGCTCGCCGAGGCGCACTGGACGCGCGCGGAGAGCCGCAATCGCGACAAGACGTACAACCCGATGACCATCGCCGAGCTGGAGAAGAACGCGCCGGGCTTCCCGTGGGGCGTGGCCTTCAAGGAAGCGGGCCTCGACAAGGTCGATCGCGCCATCATCCGCCAGAACACGGCTTTCCCGAAGCTCTCGAAAGTCTTCGCCGACACACCGGTGTCGACGCTCAAGGCGTGGCAGGCGTTCCATATCGCCGATGACGCGGCACCGCTGCTGTCGAAGCGCTTCGCCGATACGCATTGGGAGTTCCGCGCCAAGTTCCTCAACGGGCAGCAGGAGCAGCGCCCACGCTGGAAGCGCGCCGTGGCCGCGGCGGAAAATGGGATGGGTGAAGCCATCGGCCGCACGTACGCGGCGGAGTACTTCCCGCCGGAGTCGAAGGCGAAGATGGAGAAGCTCGTCGCCGACCTCCGCGCGGCGATGAAGGGCCGCATCGAGAAGCTGGAGTGGATGGGGCCGGAGACGAAGGCGAAGGCGGCGGAGAAGCTGGCGAAGTTCGGCGTGAAGATCGGCTATCCGGTGAAGTGGCGCGACTACTCGGCGTTGCAGGTGGCCGAGGGAGACCTCGTCGGCAACGCCGAGCGGGCCGCGAAGTTCGAATGGGCGTTCGACGTGAACCGCATCGGCAAGCCGGTGGACGAGGACGAGTGGAGCATGTTCCCGCAGACGGTGAACGCGTACTACTCGTCGGCGAAAAACGAGATCGTCTTTCCCGCGGCGATTCTGCAGCCGCCGTTCTTCGATCCGAAGGCCGATCCGGCGGTGAACTACGGCGCGATCGGCGGCGTCATCGGCCACGAGATCACGCACGGGTTCGACGATCAGGGACGCAAGTCGGACGGCGACGGCGTGCTGCGCGACTGGTGGGCTGCCGAGGACGCCGCGAAGTTCGAGGCCCAGGCGACCCGCCTGGGCGCGCAGTACGAGGCCTTCCCGATCGCACAGCTCCCGGACCTCCACATCACTCCTCGCCTGACGATGGGCGAGAACATCGGCGACCTCGGCGGAATCCTGCTGGGTCTCGATGCCTACAAGCGCTCGCTGAGCGGCAAGGAGTCCCCGGTGCTCGACGGCTTCACCGGCGAACAGCGCGTGTTCCTCGGATGGGCGCAGGTGTGGCGGACGATGTATCGCGACGACGCGCTGCGCACGCAGCTCACGACGGACTCGCACTCGCCCGGCTTCGTCCGCGCGTTCGCGCCGCTGCGCAACGTGGACGAGTGGTACGAGGCGTTCGACGTGAAGGAAGGCGACGCGAACTACCTCGAACCGGAGGAGCGCGTCCGGATCTGGTGAGGAACGGCGGAGCGCCGGCTTGGCGGAGCGCCGGCTTCCAGCCGGCCGCTCCGCCGGCATCCTGCCGGCACGGCTCTCGCGCGGGACTTGCCGGCGGGAAGCCGGCGCTGGCCTAGGCCGGCACGGCCGGCAGCGCTGGATGCTCCGCCTCACGCACGTTCACGGGCGGGCTCGACGTTCACGGCTTCGGGCGGCGCAGCGCGCCTGACATTTCTACCGCGCGGACTCCTAGCCCGCTTTCGAGGAACGTGTCATCCTGAGCCGCGGAGACGGCGAAGGACCTTCTCCGTTGCGTGCTGGAAGGTCCTTCGCTGTCTACGCAGCTCAGGATGACACCGGTTCGAGCACGCCTCCAGGGCCGGCTGGAGCCGGCGCTCCGCGGGCCGGCGCGCGGCGGGGCCGGCGCTCCACGGGGCAGCGCTCCGCGGGACGGCTCGATGGTCAGCGCTCAATGTGTCGGCGCTTGGGGTGTCCTTATTCCGGCTGGACGATGCTCGACCAGGGCATCTTACGCACGGCCAGAACGGCGGCGTCGATCTCCTGTTCGGTCGAGGAGGCGCCGAGGGTGCGCTGGATGTAGTCGACCTCGGCGGAGACGAGACGGTGCGAGAGCACTCGCGTGGCGGACTTGGCGATGTTGTTGGCGGACACTGGCATTTTCTTGACCTTGGGCGGCTTCGCGGCGGTCTTCGTGGCGGTCATGGCTCTCCTGGTTGAGGGTTGAACGGGGTCGGAGGACTTCGTGAGCTTCCCCACGGCGAGGGTGTTGCGGCGACGTTGAATCGCTCGACACATGGGGACAACCGGAACGGGACTGTTTCTATTCGGCAACGGAAAATTCCCGCCGGAGCGCCGGCGGCTCGCCGACCGGTCCCCCGGCCGCTGGCCGGGGCCGGCGAGGCCGGCGGCAGACCGGCCGCCACGGCCGCAGCGCTGGTTGCTCCGCCGTACGGCAGGTCACAGGATGCATTCGACGGTCGCGGCTTCGGGCGGCGCAACGCGCCTGACGTTTCGGGCGAGGCCGCCGGCGGACCGGCCGGCCGGCGCCGGCGCTCCAGTAAACTACGCGGATGGACTTCGATGCCTATCTGGCGCGCCTGGGCGTGGCACGGCCGGAGGCGCCGACGCTGGATGCGCTGCGGCGGTTGCATATCGCCCATCTCGCGGCTTTCCCGTTTCACAACCTCACCATCCAACGGCGCGGCGAGGTGACGGTCGACGTCGACTCGATCGCAGAGCGCTTCTTCGACGAAGGCGGCGGCGGCTACTGCTTCGAGCAGAACACGCTCCTCGGCGCGGCGCTGCGTGAGCTCGGCTTCGCGGTGACGACGCTCCTCGGGCGCGTCGGCTCGCCGGACAGACCGCTCAATCACATGCTGCTCCGCGTCGACATCGACGGACGAGCGTGGCTCGCCGACGTCGGCTTCGGCGGCCAGACTCCTCTCGAGCCATTGCCGCTCGAAGACGGCGCGCGCGCCACGCAGAAGGGCTTCGACTATTCGCTCCGCCGCGGCACAGACCATTGGACGCTGACCATGCACTGGGCCGACGACAGCGAAGACCTCTACGAATTCACAGGGGCAGCGCACACGACAGGCGATGTGGAGATGGCGAACTGGTTCACGTCGACGCATCCTTCGTCGATCTTCCGCAAGACCCTGACGATCCAGCGCGTCACGCCGGAGGAGCGGCTGATCCTCCGTCCGAAGCTGATCGAGCGATACCGCAACGGCGTGCGTACCGAGACGCCGATCGAGCCGGCGCAGGTGCGCTCGTTCGCACGCGAGCTCTTCGGCATCGACCTCGGAGAGGAACGGCTGTTGTTCGAGGAGGCGTGAGCCTGGCCGGACCGATGGGACGAATGGGACGAATGGGACCTATGGGACCCATGGGGAGAACAAACTACCCATTCGTCCCATGGGTCCCATTGGTCGCATTGGTCCCATTCGGTCACCCCTTCGCGATGCGGGCGATCTCCTCGACGAAGTGGCCCGGGTCGATCGGCTTGGAGAGCCAGCCGTTGAAGCCGCTCTGGTCGTCGGCCCGCGCGGGGAACGCGGACAGGACCACGATCGTCAGCCCCGGCCCGTAGTCGCGCGCGCGAAGGGTACGCGTGAGCGCATAGCCGTCCATCTCCGGCATGGCGATGTCGGTGACGATGACGTCGGGTCGATGCCGGTCGATGGCCTCGAGCGCAGCGGAGGCCGACTCGACCGGCAGGACGTTCGCTCCCGCGGCACGGAGGATGCCGGAGAGGAGCTTGCGGGTCTCGAGGTCGTCATCCACGAGGACGACCTCGAGATCGCGCAAGCGGTCGCGATGCACGAACGGCTGGCCCCACCTGCTGTTCGCGGGCTCCGCCTGGGCGCTGACGGAGCGCACCGGCAGCGTGACGGTGAACGTCGCGCCGCGGCCTCGGCCCTCGCTTTCCGCCGCGATCGTCCCTCCATGGGCCTCGGCGATGTAGCGCACGATCGACAGGCCGAGACCAAGCCCGCCGTGGACGCGCGTCTGCGGCGACTCGGCCTGGCGGAAGGGCTCGAAGATGTGCGGCAGGAAGTGGGGATCGATCCCTTCTCCGCTGTCGCTGACCGCGATCTGGACGTGCGAGGCGGTGCGTAGCGCCGAGACCTGCACCTTCCCGCCGCGCGGCGTGAACTTTACGGCGTTGGTGAGCAGGTTCCAGATCACCTGCTGAATCCGGGTAGGATCGGCGACCATCGAGCCGAGGCCGGCCGAAAGGGACGTGGTGACGTCGATCTGCTTCGCCGCCGCCGTCGTGCCCACGGAGTCGACGGCATTCATGATCAGGCGGGCGACGTCGACGTTCTCCGGCGCGAGTCGCAGCTTGCCCGAGACGATGCGGGAGACGTCGAGGATGTCGTCGATGAGCCGGGCCTGCAGCTGCGCGCCGCTGGCGATGGAGGCGATGGCCTCGGCGAAAACCGGATCGTCGGGAGACATCGCCGGGAGCATGCGCGCCCAGCCCAGGATCGCGGTCATGGGCGTGCGCAGCTCGTGGGAGAGCGTCATCAGAAACTCGTCCTTGGCGCGGTTGGCCTCCTGCGCGACGCGGTAGGAGTCCTCGGCGCGGCGACGCTCGTCTTCGGCGAGCAGACGCGCCTCGCGCTGTTCGGCCAGCGCGCGCTGCGTCTCCTCGGCCCTTTTCCGATCGGTGATGTCGCGCGTCACCTTCGCGAAGCCGCGGAGCTGGCGCTGCTTGTCGTAGACGGCGGTGATGACCACGTTCGCCCAGAAGCGCGTGCCGTCTTTGCGGAGCCGCCAGCCCTCGTCCTCGACGCTCCCCTCCGCGCATGCGATCTCGAGCTCGCGCTCGGGCTTGCGGTTGCGGATGTCCTCCTCGCCGTAGAACGTGGAGAAGTGGCGGCCGATGATGTCCTCCGGCGCGTAGCCCTTGATCCGCTGGGCGCCGAGGTTCCAGGTGGCGATGTGGCCGCCGGGATCGAGCATGAAGATCGCGTAGTCGCGGACGGAGGAGACGAGAAGCTGGAAGATCTCCGTGCTCTGCCGCAGCTCCTCTTCCGCCATTCGCTGCGCGGTGACGTCGCGGGTGATCTTCGCGAATCCGAGGATGCTGCCGGTCGCGTCGCGGAGGACGGTGATCACGGTGTTGGCCCAGAACCGCGTGCCGTCTTTGCGGAGACGCCACCCCTCGTCTTCGACGCGCCCGTCGCGCAGCGCCGTCTCGAGCTCGTACTGCGGTTTCTCGGCCGTGAGATCCTCGGGGCCGTAGAAGACGGAAAAGTTGCGGCCGACGACTTCACCCTCGTCGTAGCCCATGAGCCGCGACGCGCCGCGGTTCCACGATCGGATCTCTCCGTCGGGCCCGAGAAAGAAGATGGCGTAGTCCTGCACGGCATCGACGAGGAGTGCGAACTCCTCCGGGCGCGAGACGGGAATCGAGCGTTCTGTCATCTACCGGTCGAGGCCGAATGCAAGAATCGTAGTCAGCGGATGGGACGGATGGGACGAATAGGACCTATGGGACCTATGGGAGGTACCCATTCGTCTCATGGGTCCCATTCGTCCCATTCGTCCCATCCGTCCCAATTTCGTCCTATGATCCGCGCCCATGCCATTCACGACCTTCGGTCTTCATCCCGATCTGCTGCGCGGAGTCAAAGAGCTCGGATTCAAGCGCCCCACCCCCATCCAGACTGATGCCATCCCTCCTGCCGTCGCGGGCAAGGACGTCCTCGCGGCCGCGGCGACGGGCAGCGGCAAGACGGCGGCATTCGTGCTGCCGATCCTGCACCGGCTGATGGGAAAGAAGCGGGGCACGACCCGCGCGCTCGTCCTCACGCCGACGCGCGAGCTCGCCGCGCAGATCGACGAGCACCTCCGCGAGCTGGCCGTTCATACGCCGCTCTCGGGCGCCGCGATCTACGGCGGCGTGGGGATGGGGCCGCAGGAGCACGCCTTCCGCAGCGGTGTGGACGTCCTGGTGGCCACTCCCGGACGCCTGCTCGATCATTTTCAGTATCCCTACGCGAAGCTCAGCGGCCTGGAGATCCTCGTGCTCGACGAGGCCGACCGGATGCTGGACATGGGCTTTCTCCCCGACATCCGCCGCGTCCTCAAGCACCTGCCGACGAAACGGCAGACGCTGTTCTTCTCGGCGACGCTGCCGCAGCCGATCGTCGAGTTGTCGAAAGAGATGCTGCGCAACCCGGCGATGATCTCGATCGAGCGGAAAGCGGCGCCGGCGGTCGGGATCGCGCAGTCGGTCTTCCCGGTGTCGCAGGAGCTGAAGCTGTCACTGCTCGAGGCTCTGCTGGCGCGCGGCGAGATCCGCAGCGCGATCGTTTTCACGCGCACCAAGCACCGCGCGAACCGGGTCTTCGAGCAGTTGGAGAAAGGGAAGGTGAAGGTGGCCCGCATTCACGGGAACCGGAGCCAGGTGCAGCGCACCGAGGCGCTGGAGGGATTCAAGTCCGGGCGCTACCGGATCCTCGTGGCGACGGACATCGCGGCGCGGGGCATCGACGTGGAGGCGCTCTCGCACGTGCTGAACTTCGACGTGCCGAATCTGCCGGAGGACTACATCCACCGCGTCGGCCGCACGGCGCGCGCGGAGCTGACCGGCGACGCGATCACGTTCGTCGCGCCGGATGAGGAGAGCGACCTCCGGGCGATCGAGCGCGCGATCGGCAAACGCCTGCCGCGCGTGACCGTGCCCGACTTCGACTACTCGCGCAGGCCAACGGAGAAGCTGGAGATCCCGATCCAGGAACGGATCGCGGCGATCCGCGCACGCAAGGCCGAGGATCGGGCGCGCGCGGCCGCCAAGGCCGCCAGAAAAGCAGCGCCTCCGCAGAGGGCGCGGGCATCGAGCCCCGCGCCTGCCCGAACGTCCACCCCGGCGACTGCCCGAACGTCCCGCCCGGCCCCCCGGGCCGGAAGCCCGTCGCCCCAGAGTCGACGGGGACCGGCAGGACGCCGCCGGCGCTGAGCCGCGGAGCGCCGGCACACGGAGCGCCGGCCACGCGGAGCGCCGGCATCCTGCCGGCCGCTACGCCGGCTTCCACCGGCATGGGGTTCTCGCGTAGCCCCGAGCGAAGTCGAGGGGCCAGGTTAGCAACAACGGTGTGCTATCCCACCCGCGGACGCACGTGCACCGCGCTTCGTGCACGCGCAGCGTTGGTGCTAACTTGGGCCCTCGACTTCGCTCGGGGCTACGGGAAGGTGCTGAATGAAACGAAAACCGGGCTCATTCATGGTCATGCGGCGGCTCCCCTCCCTCGACATCGTCCGCGGCGCGGTGATGGTCCTCATGGCCATCGACCACGTGCGCGTCTACGCCGGCGTGCCCGCGGGAGGTCCCGATCCGGCGGTCTTCTTCACGCGCTGGATCACGCACTTCTGCGCGCCGGCCTTCGTCTTCCTCGCGGGTACCGCGGGGTACCTGTACGGGCAGAAGATCCAGTCGCGCCCGGAGCTCGCGAAGTTCCTCGTCATCCGCGGACTGTGGCTCGTGCTGCTGGAGCTGACCGTGCTGCGCTTCGCCTGGACGTTCAACTTCGACTACGCGAGCTTCACGTTCGCGGGGGTGATCTGGGTGATCGGCTGGTCGATGGTCGTGCTCGCGGGACTGGTGTTCCTTCCCACGCCGGCCGTCGGCGCGCTCGGAGTGATCGTCATCGTTTCGCACAATGCATTCGCGCCGGTCTTGAGCAAATCGACAATTCTTTACGGCGGATGGATGCTGCCCGTCGGCGGTTTCAACCTGGTCGTGCTGTACACGCTCATCCCGTGGTTCGCGGTCATGGCCGCGGGATACGCGTTCGGTGCGATCGTGCAGAAGCGGCGCATCGTCCTCGCAATCGGCATCGCCGCGATCGCCTCGTTCCTCGTGCTGCGCGCGACCGGCGTCTATGGCGATCCGCGCCCGTGGGAGTCCGGAGCGCTGCAGTTCCTCAATACCGCCAAATACCCCGCGTCACTGCTTTTCCTGTTGATGACCCTGGGACCGATGCTCGTCGTGCTGCCATTCCTCGAGAACGCACGCGGGCACGTCGCGCGATGGCTCGAAGTGTTCGGACGCGTGCCGTTCTTGTATTACGTCCTGCACATTCCGCTGATCCATCTCACGGCCGTGCTGCTCTCGCTCGTGCGCACGCCCGAGCACACCGGTTGGCTCTTCGGCAATCACCCCATGCTGCCGCCCGACGTACCGCCCGGATACCGTTGGAGCCTCGCCCTGCTGTACCTCGTGACCGCGCTCGTCGTGATCGCGCTCTACTTCCCCTGCCGCTGGTACGCGCGCGTCAAGGCCGAACGGCCGCGCGCGTGGATGAAGTACGTTTGAGAGTGCTGGGTGCTGAGTGCTGAGTGCTGAGTCACACCCGCCCGGGCGTGAAGCATGCTTCCGCGAAGCGTCACTCAGCACTCAGCACTCAGCACTCAGCACTCAGCACTCAGCACTGGAGGCCCCTCATGTTCCACCCCGCCACGCCCATCCTCCGCGTCGCCGATCTCCGCGCGAGCATCGACTACTCCCGTGCCGGGTGCAGCACGCTTCGTGCACGCGCAGCGTAGTGCTCAGTCGGCCCCTCGACTTCGCTCGGGGCTGACGATGGAGAAACGCATGCGCCGCCCACTCATCATCGCCCCCCTTGTCATTGCCGCCGCCGCTCTTTTCCTCCTCGTCGCGTGCGAATCCGCGCGATTGCCGGTCGAGGCCGGGATGGGGCCGAGTCCGCAGCTGCCGGCGCCCGCGAAGAGGCTGATCCCGACCGTGAACGTGGCGACGGCGAAGGGATGGCCGGCCGGCGTGACGCCGGCGGCGGCGACCGGGTGGCGCGTGAACGCGTTCGCGAGCGGTCTCGATCATCCGCGGTGGTTGTACGTTCTCCCCAATGGCGACGTGCTCGTCGCGGAGTCGAATGCACCACCGAAGCCGGACGAGAAGGGCATCCGCGCCTGGTTCATGAAGTGGTTTTTCAAGAAAGCCGGCGCGGCCGGGCCGAGCGCGAACCGGATCACGCTGTTGCGCGATGCGGACGGCGACGGGGTGGCGGAGACGAAGACGGCGTTCCTCACGAACCTCTTCTCGCCGTTCGGCATGGCCCTCGTGGGCGACACGCTGTACGTCGCGAACACGGACGCGTTGATGCGCTTCCCCTATCGCGAAGGCGCGACGTCGATCGACGCGAGCGGCGTGAAGGTCGCCGATCTTCCGGCGAAGGTCAATTACCACTGGACGAAGAGCCTCGTGGCGAATCGCGACGGCACGCGGCTGTACGTCGGCGTGGGCTCGAACAGCAACGTCGCCGAGAATGGGATGGACATCGAGGCCAACCGCGCCGCGATCCTGGAGATCGATCCCGCGACCGGCAGCACGCGCGTGTTCGCGTCGGGCCTCCGCAATCCCGTGGGCCTCGACTGGCAGCCGCAGAGCGGCGCGCTCTGGACCGCGGTGAACGAGCGCGACCTGCTGGGGAGCGATCTCGTTCCCGACTACATGACCTCGGTGAAGGACGGAGGCTTCTACGGCTGGCCGTACAGCTATTTCGGTCAACACGTTGACGATCGCGTGAAGCCGCCGCGTCCCGACCTCGTCGCAAAGGCCATCGTCCCCGACTACGCCCTCGGCCCGCACACGGCCTCGCTCGGCCTCACATTCGACGAGCGCGGCGCGTACGTCGGCCAACACGGCTCGTGGAACCGCCGCCCGCGCAGCGGCTACAAGGTGATCTTTGTCCCCTTCACGAACGGCATGCCCGACGGCCCCGCACAGGACGTGCTGACCGGCTTCCTCGACGCGAACGGCAACGCCCGCGGACGGCCGGTGGGCGTGGTATTCGACAAGCGCGGCGCGCTGCTGGTTGCGGATGATGTGGGGAATGTGGTGTGGAGAGTGGTCGGAAGGCCGGAAGGATGAAGGCCGGAAGGATTTGAAGGATGAATGATGAAGGATGAAACGGCTGAAAAACGAGGGCTCGATCACGAACTCAGGACTCAGCACTCAGGACTCAGCACTCAGCACTCACCCCCGTTCCATGCTACCGTTCGCCCACCCATGAAAGTCGCGTTCCTCAAGCCCCCGGTGGGTGGAATTCTCGGACTGGAGATGCTCACGTTCGTGGAGCCGCTCGGGCCGATCTGCGTGGCGGCGTGCCTCGAAGAGGACGGCCACGCATGCAGAGTCATCGATCTCCGCATCGACGGCGAGGAGAAGGGGCTCGCGGACTGCCGCGCGTTCGATCCCGACGTCGTCGGCCTGCAGTGCAACTTCACCACCGAGCGGAACCGCACCATCCGCCTCGCGGAGCGCATCAAGCGCGAGATGCCGAAAGCGTTCGTCGTCGTCGGCGGGCACGACGCCTCGCGCGATCCGGACTGGTTCCGCCACGATGCCATCGACGTCATCGCCACCGGCGACGGCGAGGAAGTGATGCCGCCCCTGGTCAACGCTTTGAAGGAAGGGAGCGACCTGAAGAAGGTGCAGGGCCTCGAGATCCGGGACGGCGACCACTGGCTCTTCACCGGCCACGCGCCCGCGCGCCCGCATCTCGACACCTATCCCCTCCCCGCGCGGCATCTCATCGCCCGCTACGCCGATCACTACTACATCAACTTCCGCAAGCCGCTCGCGCTCATGGAGACCGCGCGCGGCTGTCCGTTCAAGTGCAACTTCTGCTCGGTCTGGAAGTTTCACGAGTCGACGTTCCGCGAGAAGTCGCCGGAGCGCGTGCTCCGGGAGCTCGAGCAGATCAGCGCGCCGAACATCTTCATCACCGACGACATCTTCTGGATGAACGTCAAGCGCGGCGAGGAGATGGCCAGGCAGATCAAGGCCTCGGGGATCCGCAAGTACTTTACGGTCCAGACGCGCACGGACATCATCTGCAAGTTCCCCCACCTCGTCGAGATGTGGAAGGGCTGCGGCGACCTGGCGATTTTCCTCGGGCTGGAGTCGGTGACGGACGAGGGGTTGAAGGCGGTGAACAAGAAAAACACCGCCGACAACAACGTCCAGGCCATCAACATCCTCAAGGACCTCGGCGTCGGCTTCACGCCCAACTTCATCGTCGATCCGGCCTGGGATCGCGACGACTTCAAGCGCCTCCGCGACTGGATCGAGACGATGGGCGCGTACAACAGCGGTTTCTCCATCCTCACGCCGCTGCCGGGCACGGACCTCTGGGATTCGGCGAAAAAGAACGTGACCACGCACGAGTGGGAGATGTTTGACATCGTCCACACGGTGCTGCCGACGAAGCTCCCTCTCGACGAGTTCTACGCCGAGTACTCGGCTCTCTGGCAGCACGCGCTCGACGTCCGCTACAAGTACAAGGGCAAACTGAAGACGTACGTGCAGCTCGGCGCCGCGCTGGCCACGCGCAAGGTGACCTTCAAAGCCGTCCGCAACGGGATGAACATCGCGAAGGTGTTCTCGCGTCCGGAGACGTTCCTCAAAGCGCATCAGTAGTGTCAGACTTGAAACCGTGAGTGCGTTGCGCACCGGCGAGCCGCCGGTGGACCGGCCGGCCAGCGGCCGGCGCTCCACATGTGCTCTCACACCGCTCTTCGGGGAGAGAAGTAGGCACGCAGACGCAGAAGGCGCGCCGGCTGCCAGCCGGCCGGTCCGCCGGCGGCTCGCCGGTGCGGTCCACAGCCTCTGCAACGCACCCCTGGTTTCAAGCCTGACGCGACACTAGCCCGCATTTCTCTTTTCTCTTTTCTCTCTTCTCTTTTCTCTCTTCTCTCTTTCCCTCACACCATACCGGCGGTTTTCCGTCCTGCCGCACGTTCCTCAATTGCGGGATGACCTGAAGCTCGGTGAGGCGTATCGTATGGGAATCCATTCGCCGCTTCGGAGGGATTCATCCATGTCACGACTGTGCGTGTGTCTGACCGTCTTCTTTCTTCTCCTGCCGGTGGCCGCATTCGGCGCGCTCACGGGGCTCCAGCCCATCACCGCGGAAGCTACGGGGCCCGACGGGGCGAGCGTCGGCTTCACCGTCCAGGTCGAGGGCGGCAACGACGGCAGCGATGGCCGTCCCGCGGACACGGTGGCCTGCACTCCGTCGTCGGGATCGATCTTCCCGATCGGGACGACGACCGTCTCGTGTACCGGCTCCGAGGGCTCGACCGGCACGCTCCTCGTGACGGTTGTCGACACGACCGCCCCCGCGCTCTCGCTCCCGCTCGACTTCACGGTCGTGACGACGAGTCCATCGGGCGAGCCGGTGACGTACACCGCCAGCGCGTTCGACCTCGTGGATGGCAGCGTCCCAATCAGTTGCACGCCGCCCTCCGGATCGACGTTCGCCCTCGGGACGACAACCGTCACCTGCACGGCCAGCGACACGAGAGGGAACACGGCGTCGGGTGAATTCGACATCACCCTCGCGACCGAGCCGCCTCCCCCGGGCAATCCCGACCTCATCGCCGAGGCGACCGGCCCTGACGGCGCTCCCGTGACGTTCGACACCGGCGACACGGACGACGGCGACGGTCGTCCGGGGAGCGGCGGCTGCTCGCCGGCTCCGGGCTCGACGTTCCCGCTCGGCGAGACGATCGTGACGTGCCCCTCGGGAAACTTCACGATCTCGGTCGTCGACACCACGCCGCCCGCGCTCAGCCTTCCGGCGGACATCACCGCGACCGCAACCGGCCCGTCCGGAGCGGAGGTGACGTTCACGGCGACGGCGTCGGATCTCGTGGACGGCAGCGTGGCCGTGACCTGCAATCCACCCTCGGGATCGACATTCTCACTCGGCGTCACGACCGTGAGTTGCTCGGCTACCGATGCGCACGACAACACCGCGACGGGCAGTTTCCAGATCGAAGTCACCAGCGATCCGGTGCCTCCGACGAACCCCGATGACATCACCGCCGAGGCCACCGGTCCCGGCGGAGCGATCGTGACGTTCACGGTTGGCACGGACGGTGGTGGACGTCCGATCACGTGCACGCCCGCTCCGGGCTCGACGTTCGCGCTTGGCGACACCGAGGTGACGTGTAGTGACGGAACCACGTTCACCGTAACCGTCGTCGACACCACGCCACCCGTCTTGACGCTTCCGGCAGACATGACCGTCGAAGCCACGAGTGCCGCGGGCGCGGCCGTGACGTTCACTGCCACGGCGCAAGATCTCGTCGACGGGGCCGTCAACGTGCTCTGCACGCCGTCGTCCGGATCGACATTCGCGCTCGGCGCGACGGCCGTGAGCTGCTCCGCGACCGACGCTCACGAAAACACGGCGAGCGGATCGTTCTCGGTCACCGTCGTCGACACGACACCGCCCGTGCTGACGCTGCCGGCGGACATGACCGTCGAAGCCACGAGCGCCGCGGGTGCGGCCGTCACGTTCACCGCAACGGCGGAGGATCTCGTCGACGGCGCCGTGAGCGTCACCTGCACGCCTCCTTCCGGATCGACGTTCGCTCTCGGCACGACGAGCGTGAGTTGCTCCGCCAGCGACGCCCACGAGAACACGGCCAGCGAATCGTTCTCGGTCAACGTCGTCGATACCACGGCGCCGGTGCTCACGCTGCCGGCGGATCTGACCGTCGAAGCCACGAGCGCCGCGGGCGCGGTCGCGACGTTCACCGCCACCGCGGAGGATCTCGTCGACGGCGCCGTGAGCGTCACCTGCACGCCTCCTTCCGGATCGACGTTCGCTCTCGGCACGACGAGCGTGAGCTGCTCCGCCACCGACGCCCACGGCAACACGGGGACCGGTTCGTTCTCGGTGACGGTCGTCGACACCACCCCGCCCGTGCTGACGCTGCCGGCGGACCTGACCGTCGAGGCCACGAGTGCCGCTGGCGCGGTCGCGACGTTCACCGCCACGGCGGAGGACCTCGTCGACGGCGCCGTAAGCGTCACCTGCACGCCGCCTTCCGGGTCGACGTTCGCCCTCGGCACGACGAGCGTGAGCTGCTCCGCCACCGACGCCCACGACAATACGGGGACCGGTTCGTTCTCGGTGACAGTCGTCGACACCACCCTGCCGGTGATCACCTCGGTGACTGCCTCGCCGACATCGATCTGGCCGCCGAACAAGAAAATGGTGAACGTGACGGTCACCGTCGCGGCCGAAGACCTCGTCGATCCGGCGCCGCTCATCCGGATCTTCGACATCACCTGCGACGAGCCGATCGACTCGAGCGACGCGGTCATCACCGGCCTGCTGACGGCGAAGCTCCGCGCGGAGCGTCTCGGGAGCGGCGATGGGCGTGTCTACACGCTGCACATCGAGGTCATCGACGCCGCCGGTAACCGCAGCACGGCCACGGTGGACGTGACCGTCCCGCACAATCAGGGCGGCAACAACACAACCATCCAGGAACCGGCGAGGAGGAGATCGGTCCGCGGATAGAATCAGAGGGAGCGAGCACGGAGCGCCGCCTCGAGGGGCGGCGCATCCGGCGCTCCACCTCTCGTGCTCATCGATCGGTTCATGCCTCACTGCGACTTCTACGAGCGTCACTCGACGCTCGTACGCGCGACGCCGGAGCGTGCATACGAAGCCATCCAGCGAGTGGACCTCGCGGCGCATCCGGTCGCAAGGCTGCTGATGATGCTGCGCGGGATGGGACGGGCGTCGCGGACGCCATCGCGCTTCGCCGACGGGTTCACTCTCGCCGCGGAGGATCCGCCGTCGGAGCTCGTGATCGGGCTGGAGGGACCATTCTGGCAGCCGGCCTGCCGGCCTCGGGGCGTCGACGCGGCAGGGTTCGCGACGCCGGTTCCGGCGAATACGGCCCGCGGGGCGTGGAACTTCTTCGTCGAGCGGGAAGGCGACGGCGCACGCGTCACGACGGAGACGCGCGTTCTCTGCTCCGACGACGCGCGCATGAAGTTCCGGCTGTACTGGATGTTCATCCGCCCCTTCAGCGGCCTCATCCGGCGCCTGATGCTGCGGGAGATCCGGAAGGAGGCGGAGTCCTGAGTGAGTACGGGCCGGACCTCGCCTACATCCACCATGCCGGCTTCAGCGAGTTCGCGGAGTCGGCCGCGCCGGGGCTGCTGGAGATCCTCTGGAAACACGGCGTCCGCGGCGGGCTGATCGTGGAGCTCGGCTGCGGCAGCGGCATCCTGGCCCGCGAGCTCACGCGGGCCGGCTTCGAGGTCCTGGGATTCGACGCGTCGCCCGCGATGATCGCGCTCGCGCGGGAGCATGGTGGGCATGCCCGCTTCGAAGTCGGCGCGTTCGATGCCGTGGACATCCCGCCGTGCGCCGCGATCGTCGCGATGGGCGAGGTCCTGAATTACGGGACGCTCGAAGGCGTGCGGAAGTTGATCGCGAACGCGGCGTCTCGACTGCTCGTGTTCGACGTCGCCGAGAGTGGCGCGTTCCCGCCCTACGACGAGAGCCGCGTCGAAGGCGTCGACTGGAGCGTCATCGCCATCAAGGAGAGCGACGGCCGGCACCTCACCCGGCGCGTTCTCACCTTCCGCGCCCACGGCGAGACCATGCGACGGACCGAGGAGGTTCACACGCTCGAGCTCTACGAGCGCGTGGCGATGAAAGCGCTGCTGCGCGAGCACGGGTTCCGGGTCCAGGTGCGGCGCTCTTACGGAACGCGCCGGCTGCCGAAGGGGCACGCGGTGTACGTCTGCGTCAGAAGGAGTATCGCGGCGAGCTCTGGAAGCGGAGCTACGTGAAGACCGTCGAGCCCTTCCGCGGCGCGGCCGACGCCGTCCGTGTCCTCCATGCGCGGGGGATCCGCATCGTCCTCGCATCGTCCTCGAATCCCGACGAGGTCGAGTACTATGTCGAGCTTCGCGGAGATGACGAGGGAGATCGATCGACTCGATGAGTATTTTCGTGAGTGAGGTACACCGCCGCGCAATCATCGTCGACGGCCACTGCGACACGCCCTACCGGATGTTCCGCCACAACGTGCACCTCGACGAGCACGACCCAGAGGCCCAGGCGGATCTGAAGACGCTGCGACAGAGTGGCATCACCGCGTCGTTTTTCGCCGCGTACGTACCGCCGTTCTACGCCGGGCGCGGGGCCGCGGCGTTCGCACGGCGGCTGATCGACCTGATCCGCGACGAGGCGGCGCGGCTTCCCCAAACGCTGGTGTGCTGCACCGACGGCGCGGGCATCCGCGCCGCAAAGCGCGACGGGAAGCTCGCGCTGATGATCGGCGTCGAGGGCGGCCACGCCATCGAGGATTCGCTCGAGACGCTGCGAGAGCTCTACGATCTCGGCGCGCGCTACATGACTCTCACGCACGTGAATACGAACAACTGGTGCGACTCGTCCGGCGACGTCGCGCGTCACGGCGGTCTGACGGACTTCGGACGCGACGTCGTCCGGACGATGAACGACCTCGGCATGATCGTCGACGTCTCGCACATCTCGGACGACGCGTTCCGGGCCGTCATCGAGACCACGCGCGTGCCGGTCGTAGCCACCCACTCGTCCTGCCGCGCGATCTGCCGCCATCCGCGCAACATGACCGACGACATGCTCCGCGCGCTCGCGCGCAACGGCGGCGTGTGCATGATCAACTTCTTCTCCGCGTTCATCAGCGATGCGGTGGCCGAGGTGATCATGAAAGCGCAGCGGCGCCCGAAGACCGACCTCGAAGGCCTCGGCGGAACGGAGGAGATGCCCGACGATCGCACGGACTGGGACAGCTACCTCGAGTGGTTCCAGACCCTCGGCTGTCCCAGGGCGACCCTGGACGAAGTGGCCGATCACATCTTCCACGCCGCCGACGTGGCGGGGATCGACCACGTCGGAATCGGGAGCGATTTCGACGGCGTCCCGTCGCTCCCCGACGGACTCACGACAGCGGCCGGCCTGCCGACGTTGACCGCTCGCCTGCTCGAGCGCGGGATGAGCGAGCGCGACGTGGTGAAGGTCCTCGGGGGGAACTTCATGCGGGTGTTCGAAGAAGTCGAAAAGTGCTGAGTGCTGGGTGCTGAGTGCTGTGTGGGTCTGGGCAAGATTGACTCAGCACTCAGCACCCAGCACTCAGCACTTACAATGTCCCCGCATGCCGACCGAAGTCGAAAACCTCCGCGACCTCGCCCGCGCGTATTGGGCGGGGAAACCCCTCCGTTGCCCGAAGCACCCGGCGTCCACTCTGACCGGTTCGTTCGTCCAGACGACCTACGCCGATCACATCGCGCTCGTCTGCGCTTCGGGTAAGGAGACGATCTCCATCCCTCAACGGCCGAAACAGATCGAGTTTCAGGAGCAGCAGGTCGAGGGATTCGTCGAGAACCTGCAACGCAGCGACGCCATCCTCTGCTATCGCTGCCAGTCGAAGATCGAGATCGACGCGAAGGAGAATGGCGACACCGGCATCACGGACTACACCTTCACCTGCATCCGCTGCTTCTCCTGGGGTCGCTGGATCGGCAAGCCTGAGCTGGCGAAAATCGGAAAAGATTGACGGCAGGGGTAGGGAATTCCCCCCCTCCGTCACTCCTTTCTTGAACGCCCACGCAAGGAGTCGAGCTTGTCCGTTTCTTACAACCTGATGGAAGTGCCGGTCGAGATCATCGAGCTGAGCCCGAGATGGCTGGCCGGTGGTCTGGCGGCGAGCTTCGCTCGCGTGCAGATCCTCGTGTCGTACTATGACGGCGACCCGCTGCTCTGGCAGGAAGCCATCGAGCGCGGAGAGACTCCCGCCGATGAGGCAGACCTGGCCTTCCTCGAGACGATGACCCGGCGCATCGCCCGCGATTCGCGGCTCATCGACGACCTCCGCCGTATCGTGGGTGAGTTCGCCGTCCGCGCCGGCAACCTGTAGGATGAGGGCGCAAGGCGCAGGGGGCAGGGCGCAGGAGAGCGAATCGACGTCATCTCCTGTCCCCTGCCCCCTGCGCCCTGCGCCCTGAAATGAAGCGCATCGTCATCCTCGGCGGCGGATTCGCCGGTCTCTATGCCGCACGCGGCCTGAAAGGCGTCGATGCGGAGATCACCGTCGTCGACCGCCACAACTACCACCTGTTCCAGCCGCTGCTCTATCAGGTGGCGATGGCCGCGCTGAATCCGAGCGACATCGCCGCGCCGATCCGCGGCATTCTCCGCAAGCAGAAGAACGTCCGGGTGATCCTGGGCGAGGCGACGACCGTCGACGTCGATGGGAAGCGCGTGGAGCTCGCCGACGGAAGCACGCTCGCGTACGACCTTCTGGTGATCGCCACCGGAGCCACGCACTCGTACTTCGGCCACCCGGAGTGGGAGCAATTTGCGCCGGGGCTCAAGACCATCGACGACGCGCTGGAGATCCGGCGCCGGGTGCTCCTGGCCTTCGAGGCCGCGGAGCGCGAGAGCGATCCGGCGCGGCAGAAGACCTGGCTCACCTTCGTCGTCATCGGCGCCGGCCCGACGGGCGTGGAGCTCGCGGGCGCGCTGTCGGAGATCGCCCGGCAGACGATGGTCCGCGATTTCCGCAACATCCGGCCGGAGAACGCGCGGGTGATCCTCCTCGAAGGGAAGGAACGCGTCCTCCCGCCGTATCCGCCGGAGCTCTCGGAGAAAGCACGGAAGCAGCTCGAGGACCTCGGCGTGGAGGTCATCACCAATGCCATCGTCACGGACTTGAACGATCGCGAGGTGCGCATCGGCGAGCGCGTGATCCCGACCCGCACGATTCTCTGGGGCGCCGGCGTACAGGCCTCCCCTCTCGCGCGCTGCCTCGGCGTCCCGCTGGACCGCGCGGGCCGCGTGCTCGTCGAGCCCGACCTCACGATCCCGGGACACAAAGACATCTTCGTCCTCGGCGATCTCGCGGCGGTGCGGCAGCCCGACGGCTCGTTCGTTCCCGGTGTGGCGCCTGCGGCGATTCAGGCCGGACAGCACACGGCGATGAACCTCGAGCGAGCCGTCGCCGGTCAACCGCTGCGCGCCTTCAAGTACAAGGACACGGGCTCGCTGGCGACGATCGGACGCGCGGCCGCCGTCGCGGACTTCGGACGGTTCCGCTTCGGAGGATTCTTCGCCTGGATGGCCTGGCTGCTCATCCACCTCTTCTTCCTGGTCGGGTTCCGCAACCGGTTCCTCGTGATCACGCAATGGGCGTGGGCGTACTTCACCTACCAGCGCGGCGCGCGTCTGATCACGGGAGAAGGGGAAGAAGTTGCTCGGCGAGACCGGACGAGCACGTAGGGAATCGCCGGCGGACGATAGGACGGATAGGACCTATAGGACCTATAGGACGAATAGGAAGATGAGGCCGCCGTTTTTCCTATTCGTCCTATTCGTCCTATTCGTCCTATCACGCCCTACCGCAGCGTGCGGACCTGGGATTCTCCCAGCGGCATTCCGGCGATGGCTCCGTCGAGGCGGCGGCGCGTGGCGGGGACCTTCTTCATGTACTTCTCGGTCTCCGGCAGCGAGCGGATGAGACCGGCCAGCATGCGCTTCACGTTGTGCGAGCCGCCGTTGTAGAGCGCCGCGGTCATGCGCTCGACGTCCTTCTCGGACTTCGCCAGCTTCCGCGCTTCCACGGACTTGCGGTCGAGGTGACGCACGAGAAAGCGGGACATGCTCTTCGCGGAGAAGCGGTCGTCGAGGTGCTCGCCGAGGTACTCGCTGGCCTCATAAGCCATGGTCTTCTTCACGTACTTGTGGTCCATGCCGAAGTGCTGCTCCAGCATGCGGTCCCGCTTGGCGATGAGCTCCTTCTGGTACTTCACCCACGAGGCGAGCTGGGTCTGCTTGAGCGCGCGGTACTCGGTGCGGGTCTCGTTGCGGAACTCGCGCAACTCTGCACGCGAGCCTCTTTCGAGCAGCCTGCCGAGGTGGGCCAGGACGGCCTTGTTGTGCTCGTCCATCGATTCGATCTTCGCGTAGTACCTCTTCGATGCGTACGGCGCGAGCAGATCGAGCTCGTCGATGCCTTCGCGCCGCAGCTCCTTCGCCGCGACGAGAAGCCGTTTCGCCTTCTTCCGCACCTCGCGCGTGTCCTTCTCGACGACCATGGAGGCGATCGTGTCGGCGTCGCCGAGGGGCTTCTTCATGATGTATGCGCGGGAACCGATGAGGTAGTCGGCGGTGACGAACAGCTTCCCGTCCATCCCCTCCTCCCGGTACGCGACCGGCGTCGCCTGCGCGAGCCCGACCGCACCGGCTTCGGAGACGTCGAGAATCATCCCGTTGGTCTCGGCGTGGGCGATGGCGAGGAGCAGCGTGACCGAGGGCGAGCTCGGGGTGGAGCGCGCCGCATCGTCGATCGAGACGACCAGTTTCTCCGGATCGCGCGTCCACATCTCGGCCATCTCGCGCGCGAGCGCTTTGATGCGGAGCTCGGTCTGCTCGTTCGAGACCTGCACGAGCGTCGGCACTGCGCGCGACGGCTCGGCGGGAGGCGGCTCGGGAATGAAGACCGGCGGAGGAGCAGGACGGTGCGGAGGCGCGAGGATGCTCGCCTGCTGAACCTCGCCGCCGTCGAACAGCGGCGAGCGCGCCGCGCCGAAAATGAGCACACCAAGTCCCGTTCCGAGGACCACCCACCGCCACCAGGTTCTATCGAGCATGATCGGACTCCAACAGGAGATTAGCACGGAGATTTCCGGCCGTTGTCACATTAACCCGCATTTCTCACAGCCCTTCTGCTGCGACAGCCGATAGCGGCCTGCCTGCTTCGCCGCACGACGATTTCGCTCCTCAACATAGTGTCAACTATGCTTTCGTCGCGAAATCGCCGTGCGACTCGCATCCAGGCCACTCTCGGCTGTCTCGCGACGAAAGGCTGTGAGAAATGCGGGTTAAAGTAAGCGCCGATGCGTCGACTCGCTCCCGTGGCCCTCGCTCTCTTCCTCGCCTGCTCGCGCGAAACGCCCGCGCCTCCGCCGACCCCCGCTCCGTCGTCCGCACCGCCGGCGGCGGAGAGCTCCACCATGACCACCACCCGAGTGCCGGAGCTGCAGAAGGGAACCTACGACGAGGCGCTGCTCTGGTTCCGCTCGACGAAGGGCTTCCACTTCGTCCTCGACGACCAGGGGGTGCACGCTGAAGGCGACGTCGCCCGCACGACACCCGGCGCGGAGAAGGTGCAGTTCCGCGCGAAGGGCAGCGAATGGCTCGCCGAGACGACCCCGCAGGGCGTGACCTGGAAACGCCGCGACGGCGGCGCGTGGAAGAGCATCGACGCGCCGGAGTTCGGATCGAGGATCTACCAGCGCGTGACCCTGCCCTTCGACCCGCAGAAGAAAGAGGGCGTGCCGCTCCTCGCATCCGAGGAGGGAGAGACGAACCTCTATCGCTTCACGAACGCGAACACGGGCGAGGTCCACGAGATGTGGGTGCGTAAGAGCGACGCGGCCGTGGAGCGCCTGAAGATCGGCTCGTCGGTGGATCTGCGTCTCTCGCCGCTTCAGTAGCCCCGTCACCGTAGCCCCGAGCGAAGTCGAGCCGGCACGGCCGGCAGCGCTGGTTGCTCCGCCTTACGGCACGTGACGGATGAGCTCTACAGTCGCGGGCTTCGGGCGGCGCAGCGCGCCTGATGTTTCTATCCACGTGCGGCCGCCCGTCGGTTCGAGTAGCGTAGGTGCTCAGTTGGCCCCTCGACTTCGCTCGGGGCTACTGTAGAAGCAAGAAGCGAACATGGCCGCCAAAGCTCCTCCTCCCGGCGATCGCCCGCTCAAGACGCTCGAGCGCGTGCTCTCGAAAGCCGGACTCGGCTCGCGTACCGAGGCGCGGAAATGGGTCGGCACGGGGCGCGTGAGGGTGAATGGGAAGGTGGAGGGCGATCCGAACCGCTGGATCGATCTGGAGCGGGACGTCGTGCTCTTCGACGATCACCCGCTCGAGAAGGCCACGCCGGTGTATCTGCTCCTGCACAAACCGTCCGGCTATCTGACGACCTATCGCGATCCGGAGGGACGGAAGACGATCTACGACCTCCTTCCCGACCGCGAGCGCTACCTCTTTCCCGTCGGCCGCCTCGATCTGGATACGAGCGGTCTGTTGATCCTGACGAACGACACCGCGTTCGCGGAGCGGCTGACGAATCCGGAGTATCACGTGCCGAAGACGTACGTCGTGAAGGCGTCGAAGCATCTCCGGGAAGAGCAGCTCGATCGGCTGCGCACCGGCGTCGAGCTCGGCGACGGACCGACGCGTCCGGCGATCGTGAAGCGCCTTCGCGAGCCCGGCGGGAAAACAGTGTTCGAGATCACGATCACCGAGGGACGGAATCGGCAGGTGCGGCGCATGGTGGAGGCGCTCGACGCGAAGGTGGTGAGCCTGGCACGGGTCGCCATCGGAACGGTCGCGCTCGGCGACCTCGCCGAGGGCGCGACGCGGCCGCTGACGCGCGAGGAAGTGGCGGTGCTACTCTCCCTGCCATGAAGAGGATCTTCATCGTCCCGCTCCTCCTTCTCGCTGCCTGCGGCGGTTCCGATGAGAGGCCGATCGCCGATCAGACGACGGCCGCCGCCGCTCCCGCGACGCAACCGCCTCCGACGGCGCAGCAGGCGCGCGACCTCATCGCCAGCTCGGCGGAGCTCGGCGACTACGAGTTCACGAACGCCGGCTTCACGACGCCGACATCGGGAGTGACGATGAGCGAGCCGGTGCGGCAATCGGTGAAGGAGCTCGCCGCCGCGGGCTGGCTGAAGCTCGATCCGGCGGGCGACATCGCACTGACGGAGAAATCGCGCAACGACAAGCGCTTCCTTCTCCGCGCAAACGGGCTTCTCGACATCGTGCCGCTCGCGAAGAAGGAGATGGGCGACGTGACCGGCGTCTCCGCGAATCACGACGGAACTGTGGCCGTGGATTTCACCTGGCGCTGGATCGCAAACGAAGTCGGCGCCGCGTTCAAGACCGGACTCGTCCACGACCGCTTCGCAGCGCCGCAGGACGGGCGCGCGACGCTGATATGGGACGGGACCAGCTGGACAATCCTCAAAATCGAGTAAGGAGTGGTCAGTGGCCAGTGGCCAGTGGCCAGTGGCCGAGGGGGTGTCTCGCGAGATGCAGAGGCGCTGACTATGGTACCGGAAAAATCGTGGCCATTGGCGAGGACGGCCCAACTTTGCCGTACAGTCCTCGGCTACTGGCTACTGGCCACTGGCTACTGGCCACTGGCCACTGGCAACTGGCTACTGGCCACTGGCTACTGGCTACTGGCTACTGGCTACTGGCTACTGGCTACTCGCTACTGGCAACTGGCCACTGGCTACTGGCAACTGGCTACTGGCTACTCGCTACTGGCAACTGGCTACTGGCCACTGGCTACTCCATCTCCTCCACCACCGGCCAGGTGGCCTCGCGCCACTGGTCGGCCATCAGCAAGCCCGCGGTCGCGAGATAAAGCTTCACGTCGGCCGGATCGTAGGCCAGCTCTTTCACGGCATCGCGGACCTGGTCGGCGGTCGGCACGGTGTAGTCGTCGGACTCGATCGAGCCGTTCTCGTGGGGGACGTTCCAGCGGTCGAGGAAGGCGGCCATCATCTCGTTCTTCTGCGCGGTGTGGTACTGCATGAGCGCCATCTCGAGATACTGCTCGAGCTCCGGGAATCCGATCCGCGACGCGAGCAGGTCCGCCTTCTTCTCCGGGGGCATCCTGCGGATGGTCTCTTCACGGAAGTGCATCATCTTCGCGAGCTGCATCTGCACGATCATCCGATGCTGGGCATCGGCGTGCTTCCAGAACGCGGTGAGGATGGCGCGGCGGCGATCGGTGTCGGCGAGCTCTTTCAGAATCCGGCGGGCAGTCCACATGACGCGCGGCGTTGTAGCACACTTCGGCCTTACACCATCACCCGCGCGCGCCCACTTCGCTTCGCTTCGTAGAGCGCGAAGTCGGCGCGGCGGAAGGCCTCTTCGAACGAGCCGTCGAGGCGTGCTACACCGGCGCTGAAGGTGACGTCGATCGTGGACGACAGATCGGCGAGAGCGCGCTCGCAGAGCGCGACGGCGTCGTCCAGAGACACCTCCTCGAGCAGCAGCGCGAATTCTTCGCCGCCGTACCGGGCCACGACGTCGGTTTGCCGCAGGTGCCGGCGGAGAAGAGCACCCGTTGCCGCGAGCACGCGATCTCCCCCGACGTGGCCGCGGGTGTCGTTGATCCCCTTGAAGTGATCGAGGTCGAGCAGGACGAGCACCGCGGAGCCGCCGTTCTCCGCGCGGCGGCGTGCACGCGTGTCGAAGGCGCCGCGCGTGAGGACGCCGGTCAGAGGATCGCGCTCGGTCAGCTCGCGCCAGACCGTGGCCCGCTCGAGTCGGGCCGCGATGTGCGACAGCAGCACGTCCCAATCCACCGGCTTGGTGACGAGCATGTCCGCGCCCGCGCTCGCGCCGTCGAGAACCGCACGCCGCTCGCCGTCGCTGGTCACGATGATCACGGGAAGCGTCGCGAAACGCTCGCTCCGCCGCACGTAGCGGACCAGATCGTGGCCGCTCACCTCGCTGTCGAGCTGCACATCCATGAGCACGAGGTCGGGCTCGAACGCGAGCAACGTCGTCTCGAATTCCGTGGGCGCGACGCACACTTCGACCTCGTATCCGGCGGCGGTGAGCACGCCCCGGATCAGCATCGCCGTGGTCGGGTCATCCTCCACCGCGAGGATGCGTCGAGGCGGGTGCTCCTTCCGCTCGCGGAGCGCGGAAACGCGTCGCACGACGGCGCCGACATCCACGGGCTTCGCGACGAAGACGTCCGCCCCGGAGCGGATTGCGCGAACTCTCTCCGCAAACCCGTCTTCCCCGATCACCACGGTCGCGTCGGCGGGAACCTCCGGGTCGCAGGTGATCGCCTCGCGCCCGAGCGCTTCCGCAATCGACGCGTCGAAGTCGATGATGTGGACATTGAACGGCCGGCCGGGCGCCGGCGCAACGGAAGGCGGCACACCGTCACCACGGAGCTCGTCCGCGATCTCCGCGATCATCTCCTTCCAGCGGGCCACCAAGGGAGCGCCCGGGGACGCGCCCCGTTTCACGAGAGGCAGGAGCGCGCCTTCCGCCTCGTCTCCCAGCTCGGAAACGCGTGGAAACCCATACGTCCCGCCCATGCCGGCCAGACCGTGGAAATGCCTGGCGAGGTTGCGCAGCGACTCCGCATCCCGCGGGTCCCGCTCGAGCGCGGCCAGGAGTGAGGCCATCTCGTCGAGCCGGATGCGCGTGGTCTCGCGGAACCTCCCTCGGAGCTCCCAGAGAAACGGGTCGCTCATGATCTGAGGATCGTGCGGATGTCGCTGGCCAGCGTCATCGGGTCGAACGGTTTGAGCACCACGCCCTTCGCGCCCAGGTTCTTGAGCCGCCGGACCTCGGAAGTCATCGCCTTGGCCGTGAGAAACACGACCGGGATGTCGCTGGTCTGCGCCGAAGCGCGCAGCGCGTGGAACGTGGCCGCGCCATCCATGCCCGGCATCATCATGTCGAGCAGGATGAAGTCGGGGCGCTCGCTGCGCGCCCGGGCCACGCCTTCGTCGCCGCTCGCGGCCTCGATGACGGTCATCCCGCCCACGCGGACGAGACTGAGGTGGGCGACGTAGCGGACATCTTCCTCGTCGTCGATGATCAAAGCCTTCATGCGAGCTCCGGCACGGGCGATGTTGCGAGCGAGTCGGAGTGCTCGGTCACGCTGAGAATGCGGAACCAGAACGTGCTCCCCTCTTCTTCTCTGCTCTCGACGCCGATCGCTCCGCCGTGCTGCTCCACGATCGCTTTGCAGATCGCGAGACCGAGACCGGTGCCGGGTGTCGTCCGCGAGTCGCTCGAGTCCGCTCGCTGGAAACGCTGGAAGAGCCGCGTCTGCAGCTCGGGCGGAATCCCACGGCCCCGATCCTCCACGCGCACCTCGATCGCACCGTGATCGGGGATGGCCCTCACCACGACCGTACCGCCACGGGGCGAGTACTTCACCGCGTTCGAGAGCAGATTGACCGTCACCTGGCTGAGGCGGGCCTCGTCCCCCATGACCATGCCGCTCCCGCAGTGCAGCTCGATGTCCACGCCCTCCTGCACCGCAAAGGCGCTGATGCTCTCGATCGACCGCTCGAGCACGCGCATGAGCGCCGTCGGGCGGAGCTCCATCTCCATCTTTCCGCTCTCGAGCTTGTCGAAATCGAGGATGTCGTTGATGAGCGCGATGAGACGGAGGCTGTTCCGCTCCGCGACGGAGACCATCGGCCGGGCCTCGGGCGGCAGCTCGCCCATCACACCGGCCGCGAGGAGTCCCAGCGAGCCGCGGATCGACGTCAGCGGCGTACGCAGCTCGTGACTGACTGTGGAGAGGAAGTCCTTCTTCATCCGCTCGACCTCGATGCGCTCCGAGACGTCGAGCATGTGCGCCGCGAAGTGGCGCTGGTCATCGGCGGCGTAGAACTCGAACAGTGACAGCTCGCAGGGAAAGCTCCGGCCGTCCTTGCGCCGGCCCTGCCATTCGGTGACGCGCCCGAGAGCGGCGTCACGAAGATGCTCGAGACAGAGGCGCGTGCTCTCGTACTTCGCAGCCAGGAGGATGCAGACGGTCCGGCCGATCATCTCGGTGGAGAGGTAGCCGAACATCCGTGCGGCGGCGGGATTGACGCTTTCGATGATCCCCTTCTCGTTGGTGGTGATCAGGCCGCCGAGGGCGTTGTCGATGATCGAGCGGGTCCGGGCCTCGCTACGGCGCAGCTCCTGCTCGGTGAGCTTGGCGCGGGTGATGTCCCGGCCGGCGGCGTAGATCAGCTTCTCTTCGATCACCGGGGTCGCGGTCCATGCGAGCCAGCGGATCGCTCCGTCCTTCCGCACGTGACGAACCTCGAAGTGCTGCGTCGTCTGGCCGTCGTGAAGCCGGGTGAGCTCGGCGACCGCGGCCTTGCGGTCGGCCGGATGCACGACATCGACGAGAGGCGTGGCCAGGAGCTCCTCGAGGGTGTAGCCGAGAACGTCCACGAAGGCGGGATTCAGACGCTTGAAGTAGCCATCGAAGCCGGCAATGCAGAGCAGATCGAGGGAAACGCAGAAGAAACGATCGAGCTCCCGCTCCGCTTTCTTGCGCTCGGAGTCGGTCGCGACGCGCTCGGTGATCTGGCGGCGCAGCTCGAGCTGCATCATGACCTGCCGCGCGAGCGCGCCCAGCGCGGTTCGCTGCCGGTCGTCGAGGACGCGCGGTCTGCGGTCGATCACACACAGCGTGCCGAGCTTGTAGCCGTCGGCCGTCGTGAGCGGCGCGCCGGCGTAGAAGCGGATGCGCGGGTGGCCCGTGACCAGGGGGTTGTCGGCGAAGCGGGGGTCGTCGTGGGTGTCGGGAACGACGAAGACGTCGTCGCTCTCACAAATCGCATGGCCACAGAAGGAGATGTCCCGAGACGTCTCCGACGCGTCGAGACCGACGCTGGCCTTGAACCACTGGCGCGTGGCATCGACGAGAGTGATGAGTGCGATGGGTGCGTCGCAGAAGCTCGACGCGAGCTGCGCGATCTCACCGAACGCATCCTCGGCGCTCGTGTCGAGGATTGCATAGCGGTCCAATGCTGCCAGCCGCTCGCCTTCATTCTCAGGGATTGACGGCTGAATCATCGCGTGGCTCGAGCCTAGTGTAGAGGACCGAGATTACGGAGAGGTTACCCGGTCGCCACGCGGTACCCGTAGCCCCTCACGGTCAGGAGGATCTCCGGCGCATCGGGATCCCGCTCGATCTTCTGCCGGATGCGCCGGACGTAAACGGCGACGCTCTTGTCGGATCCCAGTTCGTCCTCGCGCCACAGCTGGTCGACCAGGAAGTCGCGGCTGACCGCCTTTCCAGCCCGCGTCGCGAGGAGCTGCACGAGTTGGAACTCCTTGTGCGTGAGCCCGGCGGGACGGCCGTCGACCAGCGCGTCCTGCACCGAAGGATCGACGGTGAGGCGGCCGGCGCGGATCAACGCCGGCTCGTCGCTGGCGCTGAGCTGCGCGCGACGCAACTGTGCGCGCACGCGGGCCACGACTTCGGCGGGCTCGAAGGGCTTGACGATGTAGTCATCGGCACCGGTCTCGAGTCCGGCCACGCGGTCCTCTAGCTGACGTCGCGTGCTGAGGATGACGATGGGCATGCGATGGCGCTCGCGGATGCGCCCGCAGCACTCGATGCCGTCGCCGTCGGGAAGGATGAGGTCGAGCAGGATGAGGTCGTACGCGCGACGGTTCACTTCGCCCAGCGCCTCGGACATCGTGCCGGCCGTGGTCACGACGAAGCCCTCGCCTTGCAGGAGCTCCTGGAGGGCCCGGCGCGTCAACAGCTCGTCTTCGACGACCAGAATGGCCGGAGGCATGCGCCGAATTGTACGCTGGACGGCCGGCGTCGCTCGCGCGGTGGGCAGTCTCAAGGTCGCAAAGTCTCAGAGTCTCATAGAGCGGCGGCAGGGATCCTCTTTGCGACAGGAGCTCGAGGCACGGGGCCCGGGCCTCCCCGGCACCCGCCAGTCCGCTGTCGTTTGCCTCTGTTCCCCGCACCTCTCGCGCCGCTCGCGCCAGCTGCCCAGCGAGTTTCGCGAGGTTCCCTGCCCGCGGCAGGTTTCCCAACTTCCGTCGTTCGGGGAACTCGCGAGGCAATTGCCAGGAATCTCACGATGGCGAAGAACCCCAATCACCTTGTTGGTATAGTTCTTGGCTCAGTCGCTGCTTCTTGCCACACATCCGCAGGGCTGTTAGTCTTTTACCGGGTCTTCCACGACAATGTCGCTCGAGAGCTGGTGCACGGCTATGGAGTCGTCCGCGGAATCGCGGATCACGTTAGCGAACCTGATTCACGACGTGGAGAAGGGGCGCGCACATCGCGATACCCTCCGCCGCATCCTCCGCCATGTTCTCGAGTTGTGGGACGAGGCGACGCACAACGATACGATGCCGCGGGATCATCGAACCGCCGCCGCGCTTCTTTCCGCCACGCTCGATCAAGCATCGGAGGAAGTCTTTTGCACCGAACCTTACTTCGCCGTCGCCGGTGAGCTCGCTCGTGTAGTCGAAATCGAAGTTCTTACCGAGTGCTATATTCTCAAAGGCGCCTACGGCGAGCTGGTCAAACCCCATTCGCGTTTCAAGCGTCCGGCCGTGCGGAAGTTCGCGGCATCCCAACTCCAAGAAGGCGCGATGGTGCGTGGTGGCAGACCGATGGCGTGGGTCACGAAAGCTTCGGCGCTCGAAGAACGAGAGCAGGAGCTCGAGTACGAGACACGAGTCCAGGAGATCGCCACGCGCATTCGGAATTATGTTGGCCTCGACCATATCGGCGATGGCATGGAGATCGTCGAGATGCGCTATCCGCCGGGGGCGATCAGCGCCTGTCGCATCTCCGCGCCCACGGTCGTCGAAGGCTCCTGCCGCGATGTCTACCGCTCATACTTCGGCGAGGACGGCGATCCGTGGGGCCGTACGATTGATCTCGAGTCCAAGAATCTCTGCGGCGGCGCACCGGAGGCAGTCCACCCGCCGATACCGCTGACCCACGAATTCACCTACCGCCACCTTGGCGAGGTTCGCGGCACACGCCGCAGGCTGGCTGAGGACTTAGAGCGAAAATGTGTCCGCCGCTGGACCCATGCGGACATCGCCATCCTTCTGAAGTACATTCAGGAGTGACCGGAGACGAACCGGCCCATGCGCAGTCACGGCGAAGAAGCTCCTCCCGATCCCCGCTGGCAGCAGAATGTCGCCGCAGTTGCCGAGTGGGACCCGTGGCGCTGGTCGTCCTGGTTTCTTTCGGCGTCAGCGGAACGAGACTTCGAGCCGGTCGCGATTCACCCGCAGGCCCGGCTGACGGCGGAGGTCGCGGAGTTGTATCGGAGGGTGCGAGAGCGAACGCGATTCGCCATGCGCCGGGGCGTCGCCGAGGCGCTCCGCACTTGGAGCGTAGATGCCTACGGCGGCGGAGCATTCGGCGTCCTCAATCAGCTGGTTTGGATCGTCGAGAAGGTCCGCGCAACAGAGGCCATCCCAATCCTGCTGCACATCGTTCGGGATCATCGCGACCTCCTCTGCGGCGACAGGAAGGCGCTCTCCGCTGCCGACAATATCATCTCCATCGTGGGTGGATTTCCGGCGGATCGTGCTACCGAGGAGGTCTTCAGCGATCTGCTTTTCGATGATGCCACGCCTCCTGAACTGACGTCGCTGCTGGCCGTCACAATCGCGGGCGCGAGTTCGACGCGCTTCGCCGACTGTCTCGATCGCTATGTCGCGGTGAGCGCGCGCGCGCCGGCCGGCTTTTTCCATCACGAGTCGGTGGTCAACTCCTTCGCCGCGGCCGTGCCGCGGCAGGCCATCGAGAACGGCTTGGCCAAAGCGAGCCCGCGCGCATGGGTTTACTGGATGATGCACGGCGTTGGAGAGACGATCGACCGTGCCGCGATCTTTGCCTTCGACGTCGAGGAGCGCACCGATATCCCCAACGAGGCGCTGTCGCCGCCCGAAGAGCAGACGTTCGACGCCCTTTCGGACATGTATGAGCACATCCACGACCTCACCGCAACGCCGAAGACCGACGCCGAGGGGCAACGCGACTCAGGCATGACAATCATCGAGAGCCAGCAGGTTGACGCCGACAACCTGCAGACCACCGAAGGCGACGATAAATGGGCCGACGAGAGCGAGAAGCGCGGCGCATGAGGAGACGGCGATGGTAGAGAACGATCTGCGCGAATACATCGAGCACTGCATCTACCTTCGCCGCGACATCGATCACGTCATCGAGGATTACGAGCTCAATAAGAGCGGATGGACGATTCACTGGGCCGTCGACTTCTCGGAAATCTTCGCCTATGTGTTGCCGGACAAGAACGTCGAGAAAGCTCCGATCGGCGACTCTTGGGTCAACGATCCGGTCCGGCAGTTCTACGTCCTGTCGCGCTTTTTCGGGCGCGGCAGCGTGATCCTTCCCGATCCCTACGCGATCGAACTGCGGGCGTTCTTTGACCGGCTGCTGGCGCAATCCTACGACAACCTGCAGAACGTGCTCGCCGACAGCGTCGACAAGTTCCGACAGATTGCCGGAGGAAAAGACATCCATCGCCTCCTCAACCTGGCGGATGCCCAGCGCGGCTTGAATCCCCAGGAGGTAGAGAAAACGATCGAGTTTTTCCAAGAACAGGCCCCGGGGTTGGTCGCCTTCGCCCGCGGCGCCGACCTGCAGCCGGTGCACCGCCTCAAGCGCCTGCTGCGAAAACGAGTATTCATCTCTCTCGAGGATGTTGCGGGGGAAATGCCGCTGCCGCAGCGTGATGACATGCGCAGAGTCTACGATCGAATCACCGCCATGCGTCCCGCCGCGAGCGCGCAATCGAACTACATCGACGCCCGGGCGATCGAGCTGATCCGCCTCGCCAATCGCGCGCTGCGTCCGAAACACACGCGCATCCGGCTCCTCACGCGAAGTCGGACCACCATGGCCGTTGTCGACGCGCTGTCACGCAGACCGGAGTGGGAGGACGTCGAGCCGTTCGTTCGCCACCCGCGAGTGTTTTCTCCGAAATACTGGCCGCCGAAGGGCCACGACGAGGACAGTATCGCCGAGCTGAAACTACGGCGCGAGTCGCTGGAAGTCTTCATCAACTCCACTGAGGTCTTCGTCGACGGCGGACAGACCGGTAGTGTACCGACTACGCTCGAACAGGTGCGCAAGGAGTGGCGCGACGTCGAGGCCTTGGCCACGGCGTTCGTCAAGGATGGGGAGATGCAGGTCGGGCCGAGCAACGCCCCCGCTTCGCCCAAAGTCGTCGCAAAAAAGCTGTTGGAATTCTTGCGCGATCCGAAGCGGAAGTTCTACGAGTACGTCACCTCACGCGTCGAGGACATCTTCAGCGAGCTGCGTCGCGAGCGGGAACTGCTGGCCGTGCAACTTAATGCCGAGGTCAAGAGCGAGACGCTTCCGAGCGTTATTTACAGCATCGAATTCCAGTCCTCGACGCTGCACGGGCGTGTTGCGGAATACGGCCGCCGCTGGAATATCAGCTTCGACGACGCCGCGACGCTCTATGTCGTAGGTCCGGAGGAGAAGGAGAAGGAACAGGAGGACGTCGACGACTACGAGCGCCTCTTGGCCATGAGCGTGAGCCTCGGCGCGATCCGGCGCTGGGCCATCGCCGAACGCTACGCCACCTATGCCATGCAGTTCGGCAAGGACAAGCTGATGCACGAGGCGCATTTCTTGCGCGCATTCTGCCATCGCAAGAATTCACGCTCAGGCGAATCGCCCCGCCGGATCATAAGGCGCATGAAGGCGGCGAAAGGGATTCTCGACCTCGCCGAGAAACAGCGCAAAGATGCCGGCGCCGCGATCGACGCGCGCTACCTCAAGGAGCGCGCCGTGCTCTACCTCGAATGGCTCGATCTGCTCAGCGTTCCTGAGAATCACGGCCTGCGCGAGCCTGAAACGCCGACGCTGCAGGAGATCGAGGATCTCCTACGCCAAGCTGATGACGCTGCCGGCGACGACGCTAAGATGAAGATCACGATCTACAACAATTTCTGTTACCTCTACCTCAACGCTCTTCCCGATCGGGCCGTCGATGCGAAGCACTACCTCGACGCGCTTCAGCACGCCCTCGAAAGCTATGGCCCGAAGGATCCGCCCAGCCTCATCGAGGATACCGTCGTGTGGGGGAGGTTCAAGCTGACCGCGAATCCGGAGCGCAGCTTTCTCAAGAGCTGCCAGCAGCGTCTGGTGTCGATCGCTAAAGGGCAGGACCTCACTCCCAGCGAGCGGGAGACTATCGAACGCCACTGTTTCGACGTCGCGAGCGCGATTGCCGGAGCAGCATGAGCGCGTCAAGCGCTACCGAGAATTCAGGAGAATCGACGGCTTGCTTTCGCGTTTTGCCCGCTCCCACGGGCGTGCCCCATATGGCTGAGTCCGTGTTACTGAAAGGTGGTTGCCTCGGGAGCAGGCACTCGCAACGCCCAACGGTGCATCCTGCTGGCTTTGATTCTCAAATTTCAAATACTACGAAGTGTTACCGTTCATCGCGAACTGGTCAGGCGTTCACACGGATGTCGCCGCACCTCCACTCCCCCTTCCGAATACGCTTTCGGCCGCCTAATTGCCAAACGGCGTCAGACCGGCAGGAGGGCGATCAAGCCAGGGGGAACAGGAGTTGCCGGCACGCCTCGGCGAGCGCGGTGGCCGGATATGACGCCGCGTTCCAGAAGAGCACCGGGAAACGCGGCATGCGCAGCCGGATCCACTTCGCCAGCTCCGGCGCGCCCCCGTCGTTCTCGTCGACGAGAAGCAGGTCACACCGCTGCAGCGACGCACCATCCGTGGAGACGGCCACGAACGGCAGCTCCGCCTGAATGCTCGCCACCGCGTCCGCGGGGATTCCGAGCGCACAGATCCGCCGCAACGGAAAGTAGATGAGGTTGTCCACACGGGACACGGTAGTGGATGCGCGTTACACGCAGATTACAGCCGGGTGATGAGTGACGAGGGCTGAGTGCTGGGTGCTGAGTGCTGAGGAGGAAGGCGAAGGGAAAACAGAAAAGGTGAAAGTAGCTTCGCCACTCGGCGCAAGCACTTTTACCTTTCACCTTTTGCCTTTTGCCTTTCCCCGCTTCGCACTCAGCACTCAGCACCCACCACCCGTCGGTAGAATCCCCCCATGCCTCTCGAGCCCGGAATGCGCATCGGGCGCATTAGTGTCGACGCGCTCCTCGGAGCGGGCGGGATGGGAGAGGTGTACCGGGGGTGGGACGAGAAGCTCGAGCGCGCGGTCGCGCTGAAGGTCGTCCAAGCGGACAGCCGTCTCGACGCGGCGATGCGCGCCCGGTTCCTCTGCGAGGCGCGCGCTCTCGCGTCTCGATCATCCAAACTATCGGCCGCCTCTACGACGTCCTCGAGCGCGACGACAGCGACTACCTCGTGCTCGAGCTCGTCGAACGAACGACGCTGCGCGCGAGGATGGAGACCGGTCTCGGGAAATCGGAGGCGATCGGCGTCGCGCTGCAGGTCGCGCGGGCATTCGCGGCCACGCATGCTCGCGGCGTGGTCCACCGCGATCTCAAACCCGACAACATCATGATCACCGCGGACGGCGTGGTGAAGGTCCTGGATTTCGGCCTCGCGCGCCCGATGGACGAGGCGCGAGGGGTCCTGACAGCCGAGGTGGACGTTGCATTCGACGGGGAGGACGCCGAGAAGACCGCCGTCCTCGGGCGTCCGATGGCTACGACGGACGCGTCGCACACATCCGCGGGCAGTCTCGTCGGCACGCTCCACTACATGTCGCCCGAGCAGGCGCGCGCGCTTCCGCTCTCGGAGGCGAGCGATGTGTATTCGCTGGGCATCGTGCTGTACGAGCTGCTTGCACCGGGGCGCGCGGCGTACGGGCCGGTGGAATCGATGACCGATCTGCTGGCGCTCGTCCGGCGAGCCGAGGTCGTTCAGCACGACTTCCGGGACCGCGCGGTCTCGGCGCTGCTTCAGGGATGCTCGCGCTCCATCCGGCGGATCGCGTGAGTGCGGACGAGGTCGTGCGCGCCCTGGAGCAGATTCGCGAGCGGCCCTTGCGGCCTGCGGCGGCGCGTCGCCGCATCGTTCACGGCACTGTTCATCGTCGCCCTGGTCACGGTCGTCTTCTTCGTGTCCAAGAAGCTCGCGCGGACCGAGCAGCTGTATTCCGCGGCGCGCGGACGCATCGCCATCCTCCCGTTGCGCAACGCCACCGGCGACGCATCGCTGCAGTGGATCGAGAACGGCCTGGCGGAGCTGGTGGTCGAGGGCACGCGCCGCGCCCGCGGCGCGGACGTCGTGCCGCTGGAGGCGGTCACCCGCGCGATGCAGGGACTGCGCATTCGGGGCGATCTCACCGCCGATCTCACGGATGCGCAGCGGCGCGCGCTCCTCGCGTCCCTCGGTGCCGACGTCATGATCGCGCCGGTGGTGACGGCGGACGCCGAGGGGAAATACACGATTCGCCACGCGGCGCTGACGCCCGACCGGGCGGAGTCTCCGCGCGAGGCGGCGTCGACGGTTCTGGTCGAAGCAGCGCGGCAGATGAGCATCGACCTCGTGCAGCGCATCGATCCCGCGAGCGCCGCGGCCGTCCGCGCGCGCTATTCGCTCGACAGCGTCGCGAACATGCTCTACGCGATGGGCGCGCAGGAGTTGCGCACGCGAGGGCCGCGCGTCGCCGCGCACTACTTCACCGTCTGTCTCGACCGCGATCCGGAGTTCCTCGCGGCGAAGATGCAGCTTGCGGACTGCCTCAAGGCGATGGCCGACAATGCCGGCGCGGCGAAGCTCCTCGAGGAGATGATGGCCCAGGCGCGCACGCGAAACGATCGCGAGATGGTCGCGCGTGCGCTCATCACGCGCTCGCGTTGAGCCGTGGACGACGGCGACTACGCGGTTGGCGAGCGGAGCGGCCGAGAGCCCCTCGCGATCGCGCGCACACTCGGCGACCAGGACCTGGTCGGGCGCGCGCACGCCTCGATCGGCACTTCGTACTGGCGCATGGGACGGCTCGACGACGCGCGGGCGCAGTTCGAGGAAGGTCTGAAGATCTTCGTCGCCCTCCGCGATCCACGGCAGCAGGCGCAGCTCTACAACAACCTGGGCGTGCTGGAGGACTCGGTCCCCGACTTCCGCGCCGCCGCCGCGAACTACGAAAAGGCCGCGGCCATGGCCGACCGCATCAACGACCGGTACCTCGGAGCGACCGTGATCGGGAACCTCGCCGGCGTGTACGCCGGCAACGGCGATCTCGCACGCGCGGAGACGCTGACGCGGCGGCAGATCGCGCTCACGCGCGAGATCAGCGACACCGCGAGCGAGGTCTATGGCCTGGGCAACCTCGGCATCTATCTGTGGGCACAGGGCAAGGAATCGGAGGCGGTGCAGATCACGCGTGAGGGGGCGGCGCCCGCGGCGAAGCTCGGCCATCGCCGCGTCGAGACCGTCCTGCTGTCGAACCTCGCCGTCGCGGAAACGAAGCTCGGTGACCTCGCCGCAGCACGGACCCACGGTGCGGCGGCTCTGGAGAAGGTGGCGGGGCTCAACGACCCCGAGGTCGAGCGCGACGTGCATCTGGCCCTCGCGTACACACGTATCCGTGAAGGACGGCTGGCCGAGGCGGAACGAGCGATCGAGCGTTCCGAGGAGTGGCGGGTCAACGCGCGCTGCCTGCTCATGCGCGGCCGCCTCGCCTACGCGCGTGGCGACTACCCCCGCGCGCTCGAGCTCATCCGCCGCGCGAAAGGGATGGAAGAAGTGTGGCTGATCCAGAACGAGCAGATGTCCCGAGCGTTCGAGGAGAGCGCGCGGACGGGGCGGCCGGCCTCGGCGAATTTCGAAGGGGAAATCTCCTCCCCTTCACCGTGACCGTTTCGGATCACGGTGCGCCATTGTCGTCGATGCGCGCGCCCAATTCGCTCTTCGCGCCGTTGGGATCGACCAGCCACCCGTCATCGGGTTCGGGCGTGGTCTGCGCGGCGGCCAGGAACGCGAGCAGTGCTGCAAGGAGAATCGCTCGAATGACGCACATGGGAGCATCGTCGGTCGCCGCGGACTCCGGCGCAAGGTGCGTGTCGGAGGCTTTACGCGGCCGTCACCGGAATGCCATGGGACGACGAGGAACCCGCTTTCTAGCCCTTTTCTAGCCCGCATTTCTCACCGCCTTTCGTCGCCGACATTCTTCGACGTGTTCCCAAGGTACCGCTCACCGTTCATGTTGCCCTTGTATCGCCTTGCCATTGCCACGCTCCTCATGCTTCCGCGCAACGCCATCACGACGCGGCGGTCAACAACAAGAATACCGAGAACGAAGCAGCACGCCACAGCGACGACCGCGCCACAGAACCAACAATCGAGAAAGAAGAAGAGAAGGGCCGCGGTACCGCGACTTCATGGAGAAGCCGGCCGATCCGAGACGCGCCATCCGGCGTGGACGACTCCATGCACGCGCACGACCGCACCGGCCGCGGTGTGCTCGACGACGTAGTAGTACTCGATGTCGCCATGCAGCTCGTCGTTCGCGCAGATCCCGAAGCCGAGTTGCTCGTACCGCGGGAGGCGCTTGCTGATCTCGCGCTTGCTCCAGTAGAGGAAGTTCGCCGCCTCGTACTCGATGTCGCCGCCGCGCACGCTCCACTGCAGGAACGCGAGCAGGTCCTCGACGACTGCACGCGGGTACCCATCGCTGTGCCGGTAGACCGTGCGGCGCACCGCGCCGTTCCTGAACTCGATTTGGCGGCGGGTGCTCATGCGACACCCCAGTGGTCGCCGCACATGGTGCACTCAACGATCTCCCGGTCATTCGCGGCGAACCACACGGCGACCTCATGGAGGTGGTCGAGCGAGTGGCTCACGGGCGCACGATCGGCGTCATCGAGGACGTCGTGCAGGAACTGATGGTACGGGCCCAAATGCTCTGTTTCATGTACTTCACATCTCCGCGCGACACCCACAGGGGGTGAGTGCACGCCTGAAACGGCGACTGACCAAATTCCGATGATTTTCGTTCGTGGGGTGGGGGAGGGAACGCGAATCGCGCCTGCGATTCCGCATTGGCTTTACGAGCGGCGAACCTACAACTCTGGTCGGTCTCGTCCCGCTAAAGCCTGCCGATTCCCACCCCTCGCGCCCCCAAAGCACCATCGCCTGGCGCAGGCAGGGACACGCACGGCTCCACCAGGAGGCGATGGACACAGGACCGCAAGGAAAGCGGCGCTACCGGCCATCACCCGACCGGCCCAAAACACCCCCCAGACCACCTGCCGCCTCACGAATCTTCGCATCAGCAGTACCCTAACCCAGCCGTGCCGGGTTAGGATAACAGCAGGTTATCTGCCTGCAATGGTACCAGCTCGCTTCAACTACCTCGCGATCCTCGGGGTACTTCTCGTTTTCGTTCTTTCGGCCTACTCGGGGCCGCTCCTGCGACTCTCCCGGAAGTCGGAGTTCTGGATCAGCGGTGCCCTGTACCTGGTTGCGTGCCTGGGATTGGAACTCGTGGGATTGTCGCTTTCTTGGTGGCAGTTCGACTGGGCGCAGGTCTGTGGGCTGACCTTGTGGGGCGTGCCCGCGGAGGAGTTCTTGCTCTTCGGGATCATCTTTGCGCTCTCCATCGCCGCCTGGGAGGAGCTTCCATGACGTCATGGCACGCGTACCTCGCCCTGCAGAGCTTCATTGCGGTTCTCATTTTCTTGCTTCCTTCCGAGTGGCTTCGTGGCCGCCGCATGCACCTGCTTCGCATCTGCCTCGCGGCAGGAACGCTGTCGTTTTTCATCGATGCCCCCTTTGAAGCAATTCGCGTCTGGTCCTGGGGTGACGGCATCCACTTGCTAGTTGGGATCGTTCCGATCGAGAACCTCGTGCTCATTGCTGGATCGGTTCCTTTCGCGGTTCTTCTGTACTCCACGATTGGTCGTCTACGACGAAGCGGGCGAGCAGCACGCCGAGAAGCATAAACAGCGCAAGGACGATAGCGAGCGCGATGATCGTGTTGTAGAGATCCGCGCGGGTCAGAACGCTCAGTGGCCCGGGAACAAAGTAGCTGTCGTCGAGGTGTGCTCGACGGTGTTCGTTGCCCAATCGTGTCGCCTCCATGACGGTGACGCTGATGGGAAGCACGCGCCCGTCCTGGGTGAGCTCGATACCATCGCGCTGAGCGCGTTGCAGGGAGACGGCGGTGCTTACACCCTGCACATCGTGACGCACCGCGCTCATGCTGGAGTTCTTCCCGACGACAAAGAGCCGTTCGCCACTCTCGATACGCAGTTCTCCATACCAGTCCTGGGGACGGAACTCGTAGGTGAGTCTGCTGTCTGTGGGAAGAATGAGCAGGATGACGATGAAGAGAAACCAGTCCCGAATCGTTTTCTTATCGACCATAGCGTGCGATTCCTGTGCGTGCCAGCCATGCCGCAGTAGCGGCGACGAGCGTCGAGACAACGACGATGCCGCCGAGGAGCGGCATCTGGGCGTAGTTGGTCTCGAAGAACTCAAACGTAAGCCCAAAGAGGAGCGTTGCCAGGCCAATCGCAGGCCAGACGTACCAAATCTCTCCCGACAGCAAGGGTGCAAGTCGCGGAAAGGAGGCGCCGCAAATCACGATGAACGGGACGATCATCAGAGCACAGATGAACAGTCCAAACGCACTTACGGCATTCGGGCGGACGATGGCGGAGAGGAGGATCGCCCAAAGGAAGACGCGATGGATTCTGCCGATATGAGGCTGACCGTGGCGCCGGTAGTATCCGAGTTGAAACAAGGTGATGAGCAGCGTGTTGATCGTTGTGAAGATCATGCAAAAGAGACTTGCGAAGAGAATGGCCGCGCCCATACGGATGCCGATCTTGCCTGCGATTTGCACGCCTCCCTTCGTGAAGCCTTCAGGGGTCATCTCGGTGGAGAACTCCATCGGGAGGAGCATGCCGTAGCATGCACCGATCATGAAGATGATCCCGGCAAGCGTGAGGGCGAGGGTCGCAAACCCGACGCGCGACCTGCTCGGTGTGTAGTTGAGGCGAGCGTAGAAATCCACGGAACCAACGATCCATGCGGCGAGCATGCTCGCTCCACCGAGTACGGTGAACGGGTTACCAGGAACGAGCACCACGAACGGGTCTCGCGGAACGTCCACTTCGTCGAGAACACGAAACACGAGGAACGCGACGACGAGAACGAAGGGGAACAGCATTTTGAGTTGCTCGTAGTCAGCGATGAGCACGGCCCGAAAGCCGCCCCACTTCAGGTAGGCGAGGATCACGACGCAGATCGTTGCGAGCACGACGGCGGTGATCACTGAGTGCATGGGAAAGAGCGTCTGGAGTACGAGACGGCTGACCGCGAGCTCCTCGATGAGCAAGGCAAAGTAGATGAGCGCGTACACACGAAAGACATGCTGTGCTTGATCGTCGCCAAGTCGGTGTCGGAGCCAATCCAGGAGAAGATTCCCTGTTGCCGCCGCAGTCACCTCAGCCAGCCGGACGACTCGTCGGGTCAACCCAATCGCAATGAGGAGTACGACGCCGAGAAAGAGGGGGAACCACGCGCCGTACAGATGGCCATAGATGATCGTTGCGCCGTAGTACGTGAGGGAGAAGGCGTAGCCCAGCGTGCCGGCGAGGCTCTGCCGGCGCGAGCCCCCGGCGAAGAGAAATGCCTCATAGGTTGCGGGTCGACTCGTGAGCTGGGCGCGGCAGTTGGCGAGCGTGTACAAGGAGAGCAGCAAAACGATGGTGATCCCAAGCAGGACCGAGAGTATGTCGTCGACGAACGCCACGATAACCTGCTGTTATCAGTCCTCCCGGGCTTGGTGGACGGTCGGCACCCTTGTTGGCTGGGACTACGGCTCACCTTCTCCATGCAAGGTCGTGAAGCGTTCAGGAGCGCCGGACAGTAGCGGTCGTGCAGGGAACTGATGGTGGTATGGGCACCAAGTGCTCTGATTTATGGTCTTCACGTCTCCGCGCGACACCCATAGGGGGTGAGTCGCACGCCCGAAACGGCGACTCACCAAAGTTCGCCGATTTTCGCTCTCGGGGTGGGAGAGGGAACGCGAATCGCGGTGCGATTCCGCATTGGCCTTACGAGCGGCGAACCGACAACCCTGGGTTGTCAGCGACCACGTGAACCCGCAGCAATTTGAACCGACTCTGTGCCTCGACAGCATCATCCGCGCGATAGCGCGTCGGGTGGGCGTGAATATGATTGAGGAACATGACCCACGCGAAACGAGTACAACGCGGCTTTCCGTCAGGTACGGTCATTCTTCGAACGACGGGATGTCGGATGTTCAACGGCCTTGTCTACGTCTGCAAGGATTGCGCGGCAGGACAGCGCTACTGTTACCTCTCCTGCCGGGCCGCAGCCCGGCGGCAACAGACGAGGGATGCGAATCGACGTTATCTGGCTACCGTGGCTGGGAAAGCGCGGAATCGTGAGCGTCAGCAGCGTTTCCGGGAACGCCGACGAAACCTGAATGCGAGCCGCACTGCCGTCTCGTCGTCGGAGCCGTTGTTCCAAGGAGCGACGATGAGCCGTCGACCGAATCACCACGCTTCCCTGGTGCGTCGCTTGTGGCCGGCCGTCCAACGTGTTCGATCTGAACGTGATGCCGAGCCCCGCATCGGACCAGAGGCGATGGCGTCGCATGCTCCGGCGTTTCCTCGAGTCCAATCCTTCAGCGGTCTAATCGGTCCAAAATTCTACGCTTCTGCGTGATCGCCAACACTGGCTTGGGTTCGCCCCGCTAAAGCCTGCCGATTCCCACGCGGGCACAACGAAGGTAGCAGTCGCACCACGCGAGCAGAGCAGTGGCAGTTCTGAGTTGAAATAGTTACTCGCTCACGTTGGGAGTTGCTGGCTTCCGTACCGTCCAAGAACTGACAGCGAACAGCGAGGAGGTACGATCACGCGCGTTCGTGCAGACTGGATGCGAGTCGCACGGCGATTTCGCGACGAAAGCATAGTTGACACTATGCTGAGGAGCGAAATCGTCGTGCGGCGAAGCAGACAGGCCGCTATCGGCTGTCGCAGCAGAAGGGCTGTGAGAAATGCGGGCTAGTGTCGTGTCACGGCTAAAAACGTGGGTTGTTTGCGAGCGCCGGTGGGTCGGATGCGAGCCGCCGCGACGCAGGGGATGCTGGGACATCGTCGAGGAGCGGCGGCGCGGCAGACGGCCCGCCGTCGCCGCAAACAACCCACGTTTTTAGGGTTCTCCTAAACCTAAAGGGTGTGTAGAGCCAGAAACGCAGAAACCGCAATGATTTACCGGGGTTCTCTTGTCGGTTCCCGGGATCAAATGCTGTTACCGGAATCGGGGTGCCCGCTTGTGCCCGCTGTGGAATCTGCCGGGATGCGGAAACCGGCGGCCCCCGCCCCTCCACCCGTCCGCCGCTTCCCGCATCCCTTGGAAAAGGGCCCGCCAGCCGGCCTCCCGCCGGTTCCCACAGCTACCACAGCGCCGCAACGGCTTCTCCCGAAGGCGGTTGTCGTCGGTAGAAACGACTCCAGATCTACTCTACACACCCTTTAGGAGACCCCGTTTTTAGCCGTGACACGATACTAGGAGTGCGGTGACGAGGGCGGTAATGGTGGGTGGGAGCCGCCCCTCTGGTTGTGGAGGCGTCGAGCCTCCACCCACCCGCGGCAGCTCGACGCTGCCGCGTACCAGAGCGGTGGCTCCCCGCCGCCCCCCGCCCTCGCCACCGCACTCCTAGACTAGAAAGCGGTCATTGGATCGCCGGGACTTCGGCCTGTTTCACCATCGCATTCAATGCCGGCAGATCGGTCTCCCAGACCGTGCGCAGCTGCGCGAGCTGGGCGTCGATCTGCTGGACGAGGCGCGCGTAGACGGCGCGCTGCTGATCGGTCGGCGCAAAGTCGCCCGTCGCCGCGGAATCGGCCACGGAAGCCAGCTTGTCATTGAGACGGATCGGGAAGTTGAGCGGATCCTGCGCGCTCCGGTTCTTCGTCTGGTACAGCGCCTCCTCGATGGCGGTCATCTTCTTGTCGAGCGCTTTCGCGGCATCGACGATGGGCCTGCCCGCTTCGTCCTTCCCGATGCGGGTACGAATCCCCGTGAGCTGCCCGCGGACCTCACGGATGCGCTCGATCTGCTCGTGAATCTCCGTGAGCTTGCGGTTCGCGGCGAGGAGGAAGTCGAACTGCGCCTGCAGGTCGGCCTCCGTCGCGGAACTGCGCGGGTCCTGCTTCAGCAGGGCCGGCACGGTCATCGACGCCTCGCCCACCGTCAATCGCACGCTGTAGGTTCCCGGCGGAACGCGCGGTCCGTCCGTCCCGCCGCCCCACAACACCAGTCCCTCGAACTTCTTCGCCTCGGGGTACCGCAGGTTCCACGCGTAGCGATTGAAGCCCGGCACGGTGTCGGGGAGCTTGTTCTTTTCTTTTTCCTTTTCCGCCTTCGCATCTCTCTCGTCATCCTCTTTCCCCGGTTCCGCGGTCCTTGCTTCCTTCTCGCCGCCTTCGCTCTTCACGCCGACTTTCTTCGCCGGCTGAGGCGGCGGGTCTTTCTGCGCGGTCGCTTCGATGACCGGCGGGGGCGGCTTCACTTCGCCCTCGAGCTCGCGGATGACCGTGCCGTTTGCGTCGAGGAAGGCGAGCTTCACCTTCGTCTCCGGCTTCGTGTCCGGCGCGATCCAGTAGTTGACGACGATCCCCTGAGGCGGATTCGTCCCCTGATTCCGAGGCGTCTTCGCCGGCGTGTAGCCGCCCGTGCGCCACGCCGCGCGCGGCGTGAACAGATGGGCGCGTTTCGCGATGACTTCGGGCACGAGTTGCTGGAGAGGCGTGAGGTCGTCGAGCACCCAGTACGAACGACCCTGCGTCGCGGCGATGAGGTCGTCGTCGCGCACGGTGAGGTCCGTGATCGGCACGACCGGCAGATCGAGCTGCAACGACTGCCAGCTCGCGCCATCGTCGAACGAGACGTACATCCCCCGCTCCGTGCCGGCGTACAGCAGACCCTTGCGGCGCGTGTCGGAACGGAGGACGCGCGTGAAGTGATCGTTGGCGATGCCGTTGGTGATCTTCGTCCAGGTCGCGCCGCCGTCGGCCGTCCTGTACAGATACGGCCGGAAGTCATCGGACTTGTACGAGGTGCCCGCGACGTAGACGGTATCCTTGTCGAACGGGCTGACGTCGATGCTGTTCCACATGATCCACTGCGGCGCGGCTTTCGGGGTCACGTTCTGCCACGACGCTCCGGCGTCGCGACTCACGTGCAGCAGACCGTCGTCGGAACCGGCCCAGAGAACCCCCGGCTCGTGCCGCGATTCCGCCACGACGAAAATCGTGCCGTAGTACTCGACCGAGGTGTTGTCCTTGGTGATCGGTCCGCCGGAGGGGCCCATCTTCGCCCGGTCGTTGCGGGTGAGATCGCCGCTCATGCGCTGCCAGCTCGCGCCGCCGCTGGTCGACTTCCACAGATGCTGCGAGGCCGCAAAGAGCGTGTTGGGATCGTGGATGGAGAACTGCAGCGGGAAGTTCCACTGGAAGCGCTCGGTCGCTCCCTCCGCTCCGTGGCCCATCGGATTGTCCGGCCAGGGATTGACGTCGCGGTATTCGCCGGTGCGGTGGTTGACCATCGTCAGATAGCCGCCGTACGAGCCGCCGAAGACGACGTCCGGATCGTCCGGCTTTGCGGTCACATGGCCGCTCTCGCCGCCGGCCGTCGCCTCCCAGTCACGGAAGCCGATGCCGCCGCCGGTGGTGGAGCGGTGTTTGATGCGCACGGTGCTGTTGTCCTGTTGCCCGCCGAGGATGCGATAGGGGAAGGAGTTGTCGGTGCTGACGCGGTAGAACTGCGCGGTCGGCTGATTGTCCTGCGCAGTCCAGGTGCGTCCGCCGTCATTGGAGACGTTCGCGCCTCCGTCGTTGGCCTCGACCATCCGCAGAGGATCATCCGGTGCGATCCAGAGGTCGTGGTTGTCGGCGTGCGGCGTCGCGATCGTGGTAAAGGTCTTCCCTCCGTCCTTCGACTTGTGGAAGCGGACATTGGGGACATAGACCGTGTCCTCGTCCTTGGGGTCGGCGTAGATGCGCGTGTAATACCAGGCCCGCTGACGGAGGTCGCGACTGTCGCTGGTCTTCTCCCAGGTCTCGCCGCCGTCGCGGGAGCGGAACACGCCGCCCTCGTCGGCCTCGACGATGGCGTAGAGGTTCTGTGGATTGGACGGCGACACGGTCACGCCGATGATGCCGAGAGGCGCTTTCGGGAGGCCCTTGTTGGCGCTGATGTTTCTCCAGGTGTCGCCACCGTCGGTCGACTTCCACAGTGCCGAGCCGTCACCGCCGCTCTCGAGGCTGTGCGGCGTGCGGCGCACCCGCCAGGTCGACGCGTAGATGACGCGCGGATTGGTCGGGTCGAGGATCAGGTCGATCGCGCCCGCGTTCTCGTTCGCGAAGAGGATCCGCTCCCAGCTCTTCCCTCCGTCTTTCGAGCGGTACACGCCGCGCTCCGCATTCGGTCCGAAGAGGTGTCCGAGCGCCGCGGCGTAAACGAGGTCGGGATCGCGCGGGTGGACGCGGACGCGGGGGATGTGGCGCGAGTCGCCGAGCCCGACGTGCTTCCAGGTCTTGCCCGCGTCGGTCGACTTCCACATGCCGTCCCCGTGAGAGACGTTGCCGCGCACGGTCTTCTCGCCCGTGCCGACGTAAACGACGTTCGGATCCGACTCCGCCACCGCGACCGCGCCGATCGAGCCGCCGAAGAAGCCGTCGGAGACGGGGATCCACGTCATCCCGGCGTCGGTCGTCTTCCACACTCCGCCGCCGACGGAGCCGTGGTAGTAGGTGTTCGGCTGCGACGGAATTCCTTCCACGGCCGCGGAACGCCCACCGCGAAACGGCCCGATCTCGCGCCACTTCAAAGCCTTGAAATGCGAGAGGTCCGCGGTCGCGGCGGTGAGGGCGGTGGTGAGGAGGAGCGTGAGCGTGAGAAGGACGAGTGCTCTTCGCGTCATGGAGGCGAATGATAACGGCGTTTTCCTCGGCGCTTGGCGACGTCTCGGCGTCTCGCACGGTCGGAGTCCGTCTCGGAGTCTAGTCTCAAAGTCTCAAAGTCTCAAAGAAGGCCGCCACCCATCCCCGGGCGGGCGGGGGCTTTGAGACGACTGCGCGAGTGCCCGGTCAGCGTCTCATAGTCGCAAAGTCTCAAGGTCTCAAGGTCTCAATGAAGTCCACCACCCAGCCCCGGGGCGGGCGGGTCTTTGAGACTTTGAGACTTTGAGACTTTGAGACTTTGAGACCTTGAGACTGTGCGACTGTGCGACTGTGCGACCGTGAGACTGCGAGACCGCGCGAGTGCCCGGCCAATCGCGAACGTGATGAGCAAGAGCAGGGTGACCAACGACACCGCCCGCCCCACCACGAACGACTCGGGCCGATACACGAGCCGGACCTCGTGCTTCCCCGGCGGAACGTGCACGCTGAGGAAGGCGACGTTCGCGCGGTGCATGCCGACGCGGTTGCCGTCGACGTAGGCCCGCCAGCCTCGCCAGGCGCAGTTCGAGATCACGACCCAGCCGTCGCCCTGCATGTCCGCCTCGAAGGTGTAGCCGTTGGGCGTGCGACGAAGGTTCGTCACGCGGCCGGGGCCGTTCCCGCGCTCGTACGGGACCACGTTCGCGCCGATCCAGGCCTTCTCGCGAAAGTCGCGCAACGTCGCCATCTCGTCGAGCGCGATCCTGCTTTGGAGGCCGAGGGAGACGGAGCGAGGAACGAACGCGCGCGGGAGAACGTTCCTGTTCTCGAGCAGCAGCGCGTCCCCTTCCCTCGCGACCTCCGTCCATCCCGGCGGCACGGGATCCCAGGCATAGGCGAACGCGAAGCGCACGTTCATCAGCGACAGGAACGGCTTCGTGAGGTCGTCGGTGCGGTTGAAGAAAACCGGCTGGGGCGTGCTCCAGAGCGGATACGTCCGCTGGTACGGGAGAAAGGTCATGGCCTCGTAGCCGCGCACGTCCTCGAGTCCGTAGAGCGCGTTCGTTGCCGGCAGCAGCGCCCAGTGCACGCCCGCGATGCGGAACGGTTCGCGAACGTCCTTCATCGGCTCGAAGATCTTCATCGGCGGATACGCAGCCCGCCTCGGAAAGGACTCGTGCACGCCGCCTTCCGTCACGACGCGCTGCACGAGGAGCAACGCGACGAGCGCGTGCA
>CAZLGP010000113.1:0-30105 GCA_964558905.1 uncultured Thermoanaerobaculia bacterium
GACTGTTGCTCATTCGGATACTTCTTAGTTGTTTCTGTTGAGCCATGCCTTTCGGCACGCGCTCAAAGGAATCACGTTTGCCTTCGTTGCTTTCCTATTCAGTTGTCAAGGAACCGGCTGCTGATCGCGTCGGATCGATGCTGAGGGCGACTCGCCGCTTCGTCCTCACCGTCCATCCCGCGTCCCCGCCGCGCCGTTCTCGCTTCGGGACTCTGTGTAACCCACCGCAACCGCCTGTTATTTCAACCGCTTACTGCTGTTTCCGTCTCGACGCCACTCGGCGTCGGGACAGCTGCTAACCGGGCTGGCGCGACGCTTATTTCAGCGGCGCCCAATGCATCATTCTGTCTCGAAGATGCCCGGTTGGGTCCGCTCCGGGCGTGCAGGACATGGGAACACATCTCGGGAGAAGGCATTCCAACGACGTCCGTTTTTTGCCGAGCACGCTGTTAAGCAGGCGATCAGCAGAAGAGATCGTCGATCACCCCAACGATCACCGAGCGGACGGGACCGTCCGCGGACTCGAGGATCTGTCGCGCCCCGTTTCCCTCGTCCAGTACCAGGACCCGTTCTCCTGCGCCCGTGCCGACCGAGTCCGCGGCGATGAGGTAGTCGCCGGTGGGAGCTCCTGTGTGCGCGATTTTCTCGACGATGAGGAGACGTTTCCCCTCGTAGAACCGGTGCTTGATGGTCCCGTGGATCTCGCCGATGACGCGCCCCAGGATCACTCGTCCTCCAGGTCCAGATGGCTGACACCGTCGACGATCGCGATGATGGCGTGGTCAACCGGAACGAACGTCGTCTCGAGAGCCATCGCCGCCTCGCGGCCGCCTTCGTAGGCAATCAACTCCCCCGGTCCCGCCATCCGCGTCGAGTCGGCCGCCACGAGGGTCTTTCCCTTCGGCTGGAGCGTTTTGTCGAGCGGCTGGATGAGCAGCATCGGGACGCCTTCGAGCCCAGGGTAGAGCACGCAGGGAACGACCTGCCCGATGACGCGGCCGAGAAACATCAGCCCGCCTCTCCGTCGAGCTCGACCAGCGGCGCGGCGTCGAAGCGCGTTGCCGCGGTGATCCTCTCGACGCTCTCATGAGGCGCCGCGATCACACGGTGGACGAATCCGCGCGGCGGCGCCGCATCGACGCCCGCTCCCACCGCGCCCAGCACGGCTGCGGCGTCGACGTCGTGAAGCGAGCCGGCCAGAATGGCCACGCCCTTCCCGGACAGTCCATTGTCGGAAAGGCGTAGCTCGACGAGCTCGACCGGCGTTCCCTTGAGAGCTGCCTCCACGGCGCGAACGACCGACGCGGCGGTCTCCGTCTCGATGATGAGCAGCGACCCCGGGACTCCACGCCGCGCCCCAAAGGCAGCGTCGAACAGGGCCGGATGCACGTCCGGGAGAAATGCGTGGTCGATGACGGACGACCCGGTCCTCTCCAGGGCCTCCTCGAGCGACTCCGCCGTCGAAGCCGTCGATCCACCGAACAACACGAGATACCGTCCCCGCGTCACCGTTCCGGCTCGCACGAACGCGATCGGCGCCTTCTTCAGAATGGCATCCACGGCCCATACGCCGGCGGGGATGTCGGCGAACTCGAGCACGGCCAGGGCGGAGGTCTTCTTCATCTACGTGATCCTGAAGTGACCGACGACCACGCACCGGCGCCAGCGCGAGAACGACCGCGGCCCGGTCATGCCGTCACCCGTCGGGCTGGCAATGGTGAAGGAGCAGTATCCCTCGCCGTCGAGTCCGAGCCCCGCCTGCGATCGCCCGTTCTTGACGAAGATCGAGCAGTCACATTCTTTCGCCATCCGGCTCAGGGCGACGATGCTGTTCGAGTGCATCACGGCCGTATGGCGGTTCCCGCCCTCGGCCTCGATGGCGAGGTCGATGGCCCGGTCGACGTTCGGCACGCGCACGACCGGCATCACCGGCATCATCTGCTCGGTCCAGATCAGGGGATGGTTTTCGTCGACCTCGACGGCAATCAGGCGAACGGAGTCGGGGACGCTCATCCCCATCTTGGCGAGGATGACCGACGCATTCTTTCCGATCAGGCTCTTGTTGATCCAGCTCTTCACCCTCGGCCCCTTGATCTCGGTGAAGATGACCTTCTCCAGCTCCGGGATTCGCTCTCGGGGAAGAACGACCGCTCCGGCCCGGCCCATCGACTCGAGCAGCCGGTCGGCCACCGAGGCGACCACGATCGTCTCCTTCTCATCCGTGCAGATGATGTTGTTGTCCGTCGACGCTCCCCAGATGATCTCGCGGGCCGCCTTGTCGACGTCGGCGGTCTCGTCGACGACCACGGGCGGATTTCCGGGACCGGCGCAGATCGCGCGTTTGCCGCTGTTCATGGCCACACGCACGACGTCGGGGCCGCCGGTGACGACGAGCAGGCGGATGCCGGGGTGCTTCATGAGCTCCTGCGCCGACTCGATGGTGGGATTGGCGACGCCGGTGATCACGTTCGGGGGACCACCCGCGCCGACGATGGCCTTGTTGAGCAGGGCGATCGTCTGCATGCAGCAGTTCTTCGCGTAGGGATGAACGTTGAAGACCACGCTGTTGCCCGCGGCGAGCATCCCGATCGAGTTGCAGATGATCGTGGAGGTGGGGTTCGTCACGGGGGTGATCGCGCCGATGACGCCGAAGGGCGCCGGCTCTGTGAGAGTCAGGCCGTAGTCGCCCGTGACCGCCGTCGGCGCGAGGTCTTCCAGGCCAGGAGTCCGATCGGTGACGAGACGGTTCTTGAAGACCTTGTCTTCGTAGCGTCCGAGGCCGGTCTCTTCGTGGGCCGCCTTCGCCAGAACCGATTCGTTCTCGCGCATCGCCGCACGCATCGCTTCGAGAATCCGTGCGCGGTGCTGGAGCTTGAGCGCGACGAACTGCAGTTGCGCGGCCTTCGCCGCGTTGACGGCGTCGTTGACGGTGGTGAAGACTCCCAGTCCCGACTCCGTCGCCGGAGAGGGAGGGACGTACGCCGCACCGACAGCTGGTGCCGCGCCGCGACCGATATCCGCGGCGATGCGCCGTGCGATCTCTTCGATTTCCTGGTCGGTCAGTCGAGCCATCGCCAGCTCACTTCCTGTACTTCACGGCATCGCCCACGTTCCAGCTGTCGACGATGGCCATGATCACGGAGTCGACCGGACGCTTGTCCGTGGCCAGCGTCTGCCGCGCGGAGCTGCCGGCCGCGATCAAAACGATTTCGCCGGGTCCGGCTCCGACCGCGTCTGCCGACACGAGCGCGTTCCCGCTCTCCCGTCCCTCTTCGTCGAGAGGACGGACCACGAGGAGTCGAAGGCCCTGAAGGCTCTCCTCCTTACGGGTAGCGACGACGCTTCCCACCACTCTCGCGAGTTGCATGGACGTTCTTCCTTCTCGCCGAGCCTACTTCTTGCCCTGGGGAGCCGGCGTGCGTCCGAGAGGCATGACGGCGTCGACCTGATCGTGAGGACGCGCGATCACGTGCACGGAAACGATGTCGCCGATGCGGCCCGCCGCCGTCTGCGCCGCGTCGCACGCCGCGCGCACCGCCGCGACGTCGCCGCGCACGATGATGGTGGTGTATCCGCCACCGGTCTTCTCGTAGGCAACCAGTTCCACGCGCGCGGCCTTCACCGCCGCGTCGGCCGCTTCGACGACCGCCGCAAACGACCTCGTTTCGATCATACCCAATGCATCCGTCATGTGAACCCTCCTTTAAAGGCAGAAATCAGAAGGCAGAAAGCAGAAATGGCTTCCGTTACTTTCTGCTTTCTGCTTTCTACTCTCTGCTTTCTGCTTTCTACTTTCTACTTTCTGCTTTCTGCCTTCTGCTTTCTGCCTTCTCTTCACGCTTTGCCCGAGCGGCCGCCGATCGAGGTGATGGCCTGTTCCGCGGCGCGGTACGCCACGTCGATGTCGCGCTCTTCGCCGCCGAGGTACACGCGCCCGAAGCTGCCGAAGGCCCGCACTTCCAGGACGCTGATGTCGGCAGCTTTCTCCGCTTCGTTCGCGGCAATCGCGGCGTAGCCGGCCGGCGCGCACTCCATGACATAGAGCGTCTGCCCGGGCACGATCAAGTCGCCGTGGCGGGTCCGGTTGATGAGCTGCGTGTGGTAGTCGGAGATGTTGCGGATCACCTGGCTGGAAGTGATCTCGGGCTTGATGCGGTCCTCTTCCTTGAGGCCGAGCTCTTCGAGGATCGCCCGGCCGGCCTGTCGGACGTCGGCCTGCGATTCCGAATGGAGCTCGAGCATGCCGTAGAGGCGCTCGATGATCATCATGCCCGGCTTCACGTCCGTCGACTTGAGGGCCACGTCGGTGACGCGCATGATGTCCATGCCCGGCGCGACCTCGACGAACAGCGAGGCCTGTCCCGGAACGGGCAGAAAACCCTGCGCCACCGTTCCCAGGAACGACGCGAATTGCGGCTGAAGGCTGTCGATGAATACATAGCAGCGGAGCTCGGCCAATGTTCACCTCTTGTCCGTTGTTCGAGAAGGTGCCGCGTGTGCGGCCTCTTCCAGAATCTTGACGCTATTGGAGCTGCCGACGCGAGTCGCCCCGGCTTCGACCATCTTGAGAAGATCCGCATAGGTGCGCACGCCGCCAGACGCCTTCACGCCCAGCTTACGAGGTGCCACGGTGCGAGCCATGAGCGTGATGTCCTCGGCGGTCGCTCCACCTTTCGAAAATCCGGTGGAGGTCTTCACGTAGTCCGCGCCGGCCTTCATCGAGAGCTGGCACCCGCGGACCTTCTCCTCGTCGGTGAGAAGCGCAGTCTCGAGAATCACCTTCGACAGCGCGCGCGCTTCGTCGCACACTTCGACGACACCACGGATGTCGCGCGCCACGAGGCGGTCGTCCTTCCCCTTCAGCGCACCGATGTTGATCACCATGTCGATCTCCTGGGCACCCTCGCGCAACGCCCGGCGAGCCTCCAGGGTCTTGATCTCCGGCGACTGCGCACCGAGGGGGAAGCCGACGACGGCACAGACCTTCACGGACGTTCCCCGGAGGAGCTGTTTGGCCCTCGCGACCCAGATCGGATTCACACAAACCGAATAGAAGCCGTGCTGCTTCGCCTCCGCACACAACCTGTCGATGTCCTCGGCGGTCGCCTCCGGCTTGAGAACCGTGTGATCGATCAGCTTCGCGACCTTGTCCGGCGGGAGGACGGCGGTCGGGGCGGGAGCCGAGGATCCCTGCTGCAGGATCTCCCGGACCTTCTCGGTGATGCGCGCGATGTCGTCGCTGGAAAGGTCCCTTCCCGGTTGCACGCCCCGTCCTCCCTTTTTGTCGACGTTGTCGAGCTCGCGAATCATCCTGACCCGGGCGCGGTGCCGGTCGATGGTGCACTCCGTCGACAGGAAGACATCGACGATCCGTTTTGCGGTCTCGATGTCGAGCTGCCCGGCTCCGAGCGTCAGGACGTTTGCATCATTATGCTCGCGGCTGTTCCGCGCAAGAGTCTCGTTGTAGGCGGCCGCGGCCAGGATCCCGGGGATCTTGTTTGCGGTCATCGCCGAGCCGATGCCGGCGCCGTCGATCATGATGCCGAAGCGAACGGCTCCGGACGCCACCAGCTCGGCCAGTTCACGCGCAATGCGCGGGTAGTCGACGGGATCCTTGCTGTGAGTGCCGAGATCGCGGACCGCGTGGCCGCGCTCCCGAAGATGGGATTTCAGCTGTTCTTTGAGGTCGAATCCGCCGTGATCGGCGCCGAGAGCGAGTTGCATTTTTCGATTGATGGGTCCGCGATGAAGGCGCGAGGGCAGCGCGAGCGCGCGAGGATAGCATACGCGCGATGCGCTCTGGAGCCATTCGGTGGCGCGGAAGCTCCGAAAGAAAAGGGCGCGCCGAAGCCCGCCTGCGCGGCCTTCGCGCACACCCTCTCAGAACGCCGGCGTCCCGCCGGCCGAAGCCCCGCGCTGCGCTTTACGGTCTCGCCGACCGTCGGCGGAACGACGGCAGATCCGGGACGACTGTCCAGGTCTCGCCGTCCCAATGCCAGCGGTCGGAGAAGTAGAAGTTGCCGGCGAAGCCGCCGAAGAGGACGAACTTGCCCGATGCAGCGTCATACTCCAGCGCGCCGTTCTGGCGCGGGGAGGGAGCGTGTTCCGGCTGCAGCTCGGTCCAGCTGCCCGAGGAGCCGTCCCAGATCCACAGATCGTTGTCGTAGAACTGAGTGACCCGGTCGCTCTCGTCGATCGTGGCCCGGAGCCCCCCGAACACGATCAATTTTCCGCTGTCCGGATCGACCGCGATCTGCGGCGCGAAGCGAATACCGGGAGCCGCGGTCTTCGTCAGCTCCGTCCAGTTGGTCCCGTCGAAGGCCCACATGTCGCTGTATCGCGTGGCGTGGTCCTCGATGCTCTTCCGGCCGGCACCGCTGTATACGATCGTTTTCTTCGCCAGAGGGTCGAACCACATCACCGGCTGCGCGCGGTGCTGCGGCTTGTTCTTCGGCTTGACCTCGGTCCACGCGGTCCCGTTCCACGTCCACGTGTCCTGGCGGTAGTTCCCCACGGAGTCGTAGCCACCGAACATGACGATCTTCTTCAGGGTCTGATCGTAGACCGCGCCGCCGAAACGTCGATGCGTGGGAGTCGGACTCAGATTGCTGAACGTCTTCCAGGCCACGCCATCCCACTCGAAGACCGTGCTGCCTTCGCAGAGGACGACGAGCACGCCGCGATCGGTATCGAAGGCGCCGGTCGGCGTCACGCACCCGTTGGGAGCTTTCTCGGCGATCACGAAGCTCCACATACCGTCGCGGTACCCCCAGAATTCGTCGAGGTAATCGATCCTCGAGCCGTAGCTGTACTGGCTGAGACCTCCCAGCATCCAGATCACGTCCCGTACCGGATCGCGCCGGAACAGCGGCATCGATCGAGCCAGGGGATTGCTGGTGCTCGTGGCCTCGCGCCAGGTCCCCGTCCGGTAGATGGAGGTCACGGCCTCGGGAGTCGCCTGGAACGACGGATATCCACCGTAGCGCACGACCTGTTGCGTCGCGGTGTCGTATCCCATCGCCGAATTCACGGCCCGGAAGGTCGGAGTCGTCGTGATCTTCACCCACGTCGAGCCGTCCCACTCATACGTTTCATCCGCGAAGGTCGCGCCGCTGCAGAGGCCGCCCGCGACGAGGGGCCGCCGGTTGTGAACCTGGTAGACGAGCTGGGCCTCGTTGACGCATGACGGGAGCAGCGCGGGGGTGATGCTCTCCCACGCCGAAGTGTCGCTGTTCCAGCGGTACATCGCCGGCTTGATGTCCGTGCCGGTGGCGAGCATCAACGTCTGGTGGCGCTCGGCATCGAACACGAGAAGGGGCTTGGAAACCTCGGGACCGCTGTCGCTGACACGGTCCCAGTTGTGGCCGTCGTACTCCCAGGTGTCAGACAGGGCCTGCAGGGCCTTGCCGTCTTCCGTGTAATTGAATCCGCCGAAGAGGATGACGCGATCGCGGTCACGGTCGTACGCCAGACCGGGGAAGGACCGGGCAGGTGGAGCACCGCCGGGGGCAAGGTCCACCCACTCGCCGTTCTGCCACGCCCATGTGTCGCCGAGCAGACTGAATCTCTGGCGAACGACGGTGGCCTCTTTGCGTCCCCCGAACAGGATCACGCGGTCGCGGATCGAGTCGTACACCATCGCGTGGTCGGACCGCGCGGGTGGACGATGGACGGGGAACTGCTGCACCCAGTGGGTGCGGACCCACGTCCACGTTTCATCGGTCGCGTGGACCAGCCCGGTCGCGGGATCGTCAAGGCCCCGTCCGCCGAACAGTACGCCGACGCCGGACTCTTCATCGAACGCAATCCGGGGCGCCAGTCGCGGCGACGGAATGGTTGCGAAGAGCGGGAGTGCCAGCAGTGCTGTGGCGACGAACAGAATCACTCGTTTCGGCGAGAGAACGCTCATCCGTGAAGGTGCCTCGTTTCGAGATTCAGTGTTGAGTCTCCGCAAGTTGTGGTCGCGGGCCGGTTTGGCAGCGTTCCGAACCGCCCCTTCCGAGGCTAAATTCCGAATGCGACCGCGTTGCAGGTGAGACGTTTCAAGACGCAAAAAGACACGGGCCGCGCGGGATCGATCTCGTTGCATGGTCGTCAAAAAAACAAACGCGCCGGAGAGCGGCGCGTTTGGGGAGGACGGTGATCGTCCTACGTCTGCGGGCGGGGATGCACGCCATACTGCTCGGCGATGCTGACCAGGCGCTGCTCGACGTCTCCCGCTTCGCCGAGGCTCGAGCGGATCTTCTCGAGCTCAGCCATGTCCTCCTGCTCGAGCGCGAACCCGTGGGACTGCAACGCGTCCTGCGGGCTGTCGATGAGCCGCCGCCGAAACTCAGGATGCTCGATCGCCCGGCGCACGACGGCGCCAATCATCTCGTTACGCATCAGTGACCTCCGCCTTCGGAGAAGAGCAAGAGGCAGGCCGGCCCGAGTCTTCGAGTCGTCGAGTCGCCGAGTCTTCGAGTCGCCGAGGCTTCGAGTCAAGTCTCCAAGTCTCAAAGTCTCAAGGTCTCAAGGTCTCAAAGTCTCAAAGAAGGCCACCGCCCGTCCACGGGGAGGGTGGGTCTTTGAGACTTTGAGACTTTGAGACTTTGAGACTTTGAGACTTTGAGACTTTTTTGAGACTTTGAGACGGAGACGATCAGACTTGGCGTCACGGCCACTTGACGACTCGACGACTTGACGACTCGACGACTCGACGACTCGAAGCCTACCCCCGCCAGCGCACCGTCACCAGGGCCTCCCGCAGATTCAGCAGGAAACGGCTGTCGACCTCGTGGTGTGTGTATTCGACGGTCAGGTCGAGACCGCGCTGCAGCCCGACGCGCACACCGGCGTCGTACTTTTGCCAGTTCCACCAGATGCTCGGCGCGGGGAAGCCCGCGACGGGACCGAAGTCGTTGTTGATGCCGCTCGCCCGCACGGCCGGCTGGATCGATTCCACGGGACCGAGAGCGACCGGAAAGCGATAGCCGGCCTCGAGCTCCCATCCCTGCCGGTCGAGACCGGCGATCGTCTGACTCGTGTACTGCCCGATGAACGTCGCGGCGTGCCACTCCGCGTACACGCGCGCGCCGATCTCGCGCTTGGTCCGTCCCTCGATCGGCAGCCCGCGCGGTTCGAGGCCCGGGATGTCATTGCCGTCGAGCACGAGCAGATCGAGGTCCCCGCCGTAGTTCGTGCCCGTCAGTTCCTCGCGATCGGCCATGTCGCGCCGGTAATGAAACACGATCGCATCGAAGCCGGCGGTCTGATCGTCCCTCTGCCAGCGGTAGCCGATCGCCTCCCCCACCTGGACATGATCGGTGTTGAAGAACAGGTCCTCCGTCTCGGCGTTGTAGAGGATGGGGAACCCGGATCCAAAGTCCGGCGTCCCGCCGCGCAGTTCTTCGTCCGTCCCGTTGTCGCCGGCAAGCGCGTTCGGATCGCGGAAGAACAGCGGATTCCCGTTCGCGGCCTGCACGCGCCAGTAGAGACTCCGCCCGATCGTTCCGCCGGCCAGCACCTGCGTGTCCTCGAACCGATTGAACGACGTCGCGGCGAGGCCATAGCTCTCCAGCAGCCGCACCGGTTGTCGTTCCATCTTCGGAAACTTGCCGGCCTGCAGGAAGACTGTCGTTCCCTTCGGACGGTCGAGGTATTCCGGCTTTGGCCCAATGCGCACGAACAGCTCGTCGGCATCGATCTGCCGATCCGTCGACGTCGGATTGCGGCGATGCTTCGCCTGGACGTGAACCTTAGCCCGCACTGCGAACAGGTCGCCATACCCGGCATCGAGCTGCAAATCGGCGACGTTCAGCTCGACCTCGTGTCCCGGATCCGGGGTCCGAAGCATCGCGCCGGGTGGGAACGGGACCGGATGGCTTTCCTCATCGCTCCAGCGATAGTCGGCACGGAGCTCGAGCCGGTAATCCGTGCTCCAGCTGTTCTGCGCAAAGGCGGGAGAACAAACGACAAACAGAACGACGCTCACCAACAGCTTGTACGGCATGGGGGGAGTTTAACAGTGCTGGGTACTGAGTGCTGAGTGCTGAGTGCTGGGTGCTGGGTGCTGGGTGCTGGGTGCTGGGTGCTGGGTGCTGGGTGCTGGGTGCTGGGTGCTGAGTGGGTGCTGAGTGGGTGCTGAGTGGGTGCTGAGTCATGAGTCCTGAGTGCTGGAGTGCTCGAGTGCTGGTGCTGAGGGATCTGTCCTCGGGCGGGGGGACTCAGCACTCAGCACTCAGCACCCAGCACGCAGCACTCCCCGGGGTCAATCGGCCTTGCGCAGGAGCGTCCCGGGGCGTTCGAGGTCCTGGCGGCGTTCCCGGCGCGCGACGAATGCCTCGTCGAACGCCACTTGCACGATTGCCGCGACCGGAATGGCCAGGATCGCCCCCATCACGCCGAGCAGGGAGGCGCCGATGAGAAAAGCGATGAACACCGTCAGTGGGGATACCGAGACCTTGCTGGCCATCACCCGCGGCACGATGAAGTAGTTCTCGACCTTCTGCAGCAGGAACGCAAACGCGAGCACGGCCCAGAATTGCCACGGCGAGTGGAGCATCGCCACGATGAGGGCCGGGATCGCACCGACCGTCGGGCCGATCGCCGGGATCAACTCCCCAACGGCGGCGATGATCGCCAAGGGCAGAGCGTACGGGATGCGCAGCGCGGTCAGTCCGACGAAGGTGGAGATGCCGATGATCGCGCTCAGGAAGAGCTGGGCGGAGAGCCAGGCACTCATTCGCTTTCCGATCCGGATGAGGGTGCGCCGCCGCCGTCCGCGAACTTCCGGCGGATAGACGAGCAGAAACAGATTCCGCAGCCGCACGGCGTCGATCAGCATGTACGCGACCATGAACAGAACGGCGAAGGCGGATGCGATCGCCGTCGCCGTGCTGCGCATGAAGGCAAACACCCGCGACCGCGGGAGCTCCACGCCCTCGCGCAGCTCTTCGCGGATGACATTCACCGGCACGTACGGTTCGAGGGGCCTGAGGATGTTCCGCTCGATCAGTGTCGGGAGTTGCTCGCCGAGCTCGCGCGTGTCGGCGACGAAACGCGGAACGATCAGCAGGCCGACGACGAGCACGATCGCCAGGAACGGCAGATAGACGATCATCACCGCCGTTCCGCGCGAGAGCTTGCGATGGAACCTGAAGCGCCAGAGGGTCCGCACGCGCCGGACCACCGGGGCGATCCCCGCCGCGAAGACGCCCGCGATGAAGATCAGCAGCAGCACGTCGCGCGCGAACCAGAGAATCGTGCAACCCACGGCAATCCCGACGACGATCAGCACCTTCCGCGTGAACAGATCCAGCTCGCCGCGGGCGTGCTCGTTGGGACGATCGGTCGGTCGGGGGTAGATGGCCACTAGCGCTCACCTGACGAGGAACCGCTGGATCGCGGCCTCGATCTGCCCTTTCGGAACGGCCCCGACCACGCGGCCCGCTTCGTCGCCGTCACGAAAGAAGACCAGCAGCGGAATGCTCTGCACGCCGAATGCGGCAGCCGTGCGCGGGTTCTCGTCGACGTTCAGTTTTCCGAATCGAACGTCGGCGCGTTCGCTCGCCAGCGCGTCGATGATTGGAGAGACCATCCGGCACGGCCCGCACCACGCCGCCCAGAAGTCGACCACGAAAGGACCCCGAGCGATCTCGGTGCGGAAGGTCGCGTCGGTGAGCACGACGACAGGTTGGCGGGCTTCGAGAGGACCTCTGCACTTTCCGCACACTGCCGCCTTGCCGCTCCCGAGGGGCGGAACGCGATTGGCCTGCCCGCAGGAGGGGCACCTGACGACCTGACGGTCCATTGCAGACCGAGCACTGCGAAACCGCTGCCGGGAACGGGAGCGGGTGGAATGTCCCCAGTAAGCAGCGAGTAAGCGCGACGGCGAACGATGCCCTCCGACTCAGTACTCGATTCGGTAAGTTGGACAAGGACGGACCATATGAAACGCATTGCAGTAGCCTCTCTCCTCCTGCTCATCGCCTCGTCCGTGGTCGCCGGAGAGGTGCTCATCCCAGTGGTGTACCGCGGCGGCGGCGCCAACGAGACCCAGTGGCGCACGGCCATCACCATCTCGAACGTCTCCACTGAGCCCCAGCAGATCTTCCCTGTACCGGTGACGATCACCTTCCACCGCGACAACGGCGAATCGCTCGAGGTGCGGATGCCGCTCGCGCACCGGGAGGTCGTCTCGGTGAATGACGCGGTTCATCAATGGTTCAGCCTCGAAAGCGGCGGCGGGATCGTCCGTGTGACGTGGGACGAGCCGAGTGCGCGCATCGCGGCCCGCGCGCGGATCTACACCGTCGGCGAGCACGGCGAATACGGACAATCGGTTCCGGGCGTCGACACCTGGAAACTCGTCTCCGACCACTTCCTGCCTGGTCTCACCGGCGTCGACGGCAACCGCACGAACGTCGGCGTCTCAAATCCATCCAACACGACGACGATCGTCTGGATCGAGCTCTTCGACACCTCCGGTCTCTCCCGGGGCTCATTCGCGACCGCCCTCGGCCCGCGCTCGTTCCGGCAATTCAACGACATCTTCAGCCACTTCCAGGCCGGGCCGCTGAGCGCCGCCATGGTCCGCGTCACCGGCATGAATACGGCGATCTACGCCTACGCCTCGATCGTCCGCAACGACACGGGAGACGCGACGTTCGTGATGCAGCCGTAGGGGAAGGGCGGAAGGGCCGGAAGGATGAAGGATGAAGAACCCTTCCGGCCTTCATCCTTCCGGCCTCACGACCTTCCGAGGCCTTCATCCTCGCAGCGCCCTACAATGCGAGCGGTGATTCGAACGGCGTGGCCGCATGATCTGCCCGCGTTGCGCGCGCTGTTCGCGCGCGCCAACGATGCGCCGTACGACCTCGCCGCCGTGGCCGAGGAGAAGTGCTTCGGCCGCGGCGTCGCGGGCCAGCCGACGGTGCGTGTGTGGGGCGACATGGAGGGTGCGGTCGTCACGTGTGGTCGTTCCGTCCGCATCCTGATCGTCGACCGCGATGCGCGCCGCCGCGGGATCGGAACTGCCCTTCTCCGCGACGCGGACGAGCGTGGTGCAAGGGTCATTGCCGCCGAGGCGGGGAACTACTTCACTCCCGGCGTCGTCGACAGCGATACGAACAGCATCGCCTTCCTGCGCGCGCGCGGCTACATCGAGACCCGATTCACCTGGAACCTCGACGTGGTCACTCGACCCGCAGGCGACGGCGCTCCCCGCCGCCCGACCCGCGACGAGTCCGGTCGTGTTCTCGCGTTCGTGGAAAAGACGTTCGGTCACATTTGGCGCTTCGAAGCCGCGAAGGCGTTCGAGACCGAGATCCCGCAGATGTTCGTCACCGAAGCGGACGCCGCGATCACCGGCTTCGCCGTGCACGACGTCAACAACCGCGGCCTCGGCTTCTTCGGTCCGACGGGCGTGGCGAAAGAGCAGCGCGGTCGCGGCTTGGGATGCCAGTTGCTCATGGCCTCACTGGCCGATCTGCACCGGCTGGGTTACGCGCGGGCCGTCATTCCGTGGACCGATGCACTCGCGTTCTACCGTGTGTGCAGTGGCGCGGAACCCGCACATCGCTTCATCGCGTTTGCAAGACCGAGCTGAGTGCTGAGTGCTGGGTGCTGGGTGCTGAGTGCTGAGTGCTGGCGGTAGATAAAAGGGAAAAGGCAAAAGGTCAAAGTGGCTTCGCCTCTGGCACCGGTCTTTCATCTTTTCGCTTTCACCTTTCCGCTTTCACCTTTCACCTTTCACCCTTTCATCTTTTACCTTCGCCCTTCCACCTTCCTCAAGCGACTTTGAGACTTTGAGACTTTCAACTTACCGTTGACGTACCTCACCCCCAGCACCCAGCACCCAGCACCCAGCACCCAGCACTCAGCACCCAGCACCCAGCACCGCCCGCGTAACCCTTTCCCATTCACCTCGTTCGAAATAGACTCCGGCCGTGAAAAAGAGCGTCACACGACATCCACTGCGGAAAGGGAAACGCCGCCAGCACTTCCTGCCACTGGCCATCGGCCGCAGCGGCGGCGTGGTGCTCGCGGCTCTGGCGCTGTGGTTCTTCAAGAAGCAGGCGGACGAGGTCCTCGAAGGCCATGCGGACCGCTATGACGAGGCGGTCATGACGGCCGTGCATCGCATCGACAACCTGTCCATGCATCGCACCATGGACGCGGTCACGCAGCTGGGCTCGCACACGGCCATCGGCATCGCCGCCGGCGTCACCGCGCTAATGATGCTCCGGAGAGGGCGCAAGCATGACGCGTGGACGGTGGTCGTCTCCACCGGCGGGGCGATGGCCATCAACACGATCCTCAAGAACATCTTTCGCCGGCAGCGGCCGATCGAGATGGCGCGCCGGATCAAGCTGCCGAAGTCGCACAGCTTTCCGAGCGGGCACTCGCTGCTGTCCGCCGCGACGTATCCGATCGTCGCGCATCATCTCGTCGAGCGTGCCTCGCTCCCCGTCCAGGCGGCGGTCCACACGCTGGCGGGCATGATCGTCATCAGCGTCGGGTTTTCACGCGTGTACTTCGGCGTCCACTTCCCGTCCGACGTACTGGGCGGGTTCGCGGCCGGCTTCGGCTGGCTCGGCCTGACGTCGCTCTCGCACACCGCGGTCGAAGCGACCGACTGGGAGTGAGCGTGAGCATCGATTCCTTGCGATAGTATCGCCGCCGACGAGCGCAGGGCGCAGAGGGCGGAACGCAGAAGGACCAGGCTCTTCTGCGCTGGGTCCTCTACGCTCTGATCCGAGAATCCCTCGCGCACGGCAACCGTTAAGGAAAGCACATGTCATCCGTTGCGTTTGGCGCCAACATCGCCTTCATTGAAGATCTCTACGAGAAATACCGGACCGACCCAAGCTCCGTGAGCGCCAGCTGGCGCGAGTTCTTCGCGGACTATGAGCCGCAGGCCGACGAGGAAGAGGACAAGGAGGAGGACACCGAGGAGCGCGTCGCCGCCGCTCGGGCCGCGACCACGCCGGCGCCCACCCCCACCCCGCCGCCCGCGCCCGCCGCCCCGCGCCCGACCCCCGTTCCCCAGCCGCCTCCACCGCCCGCCGGCAAGCCGGTCGCGCTGCGCGGCGCCGCGTCGAAGATCGTGGCCAACATGGAGCTGTCGCTCGAGGTCCCGACGGCGACGTCGATGCGCAACATCCCGGTCAAAGTCCTCGAGGAAAACCGGCGCGTCGTCAACAACCACCTCGCGCTCGTGGGCCAGTCGAAGGCGTCCTACACGCACATCATCGCCTGGGCTATCGTCAAGGCCGTCCACGACCAGCCACGGATGAACTCCGGGTTCGCGGTGCAGGAAGGCACCCCCACCCGCATCGACCGCGAGGACGTCAACCTCGGCCTGGCCATCGACGTCGAGAAGAAGGACGGCACCCGCACGCTGCTCGTCCCCAACGTCAAGCGCGCCCAGTCGATGGACTTCGCGCAGTTCCTCAAGGCCTACAACGACATCGTCAGGAAGGCGCGCAACGGACAGCTCGAGATCCCCGACTTCGAGGGCACGACCCTTTCGCTGACCAATCCCGGCACCATCGGCACGGTCGCCTCCGTGCCGCGACTCATGCCGTCGCAGGGCACGATCATCGCCACCGGTCAGATCGACTTCTCCGCCGAATACTCGGCCAGCGACCCATCCGTGCTCGCCGATCTCGGCATCTCGAAAGTGATGACGATGACGTCGACGTACGACCATCGCATCATCCAGGGCGCGGAGTCGGGGGCCTTTCTCGCGCGCATCCACGAGCTCCTCCTCGGAGCGGACTCCTTTTACGACGACATTTACCGCGATCTCCGCATCCCCTACGAGCCGGTCCGCTGGGCCAAAGACCGCCACCGCCTCAACATCGGCTCCTCCGACGCCGACGAGATCGTCGCCCGCGAGGCCGCGGCGCTGCAGATGATCAACGCCTATCGCGTCCGCGGGCACCTTCTCGCCGACCTCGATCCGCTCGAGTACAAGGTGAGCCGGTACCCCGAGCTCGACATGCAGTTCCACGGCTTCACACTGTGGGACCTCGATCGCGAGTTCGTCTGCGGCGGCCTCTGCGGAAGGCAGCAGGCGAAGCTCCGCGACATCCTCGACACGCTCCGCGAGACGTACTGCGGCAAGCTCGCGCCGGAGTACATGTTCATCCAGGAAACGGTGCAGAAACGCTGGCTGCAGGACCGGATGGAGCCGTCCCGCAACAAGCAGGTGCTGGACGGCGCGACGAAGCGGCGCATCCTCCAGAAGCTCAACGACGCCGAGGCGTTCGAGCGCTTCCTGCACACGAAGTACGTCGGCCACAAGCGGTTCTCGCTCGAAGGCGCGGAGTCGCTGATTCCGATGCTCGACTATCTATTCAACGAGGCGGCGGACGACGGCGTCGTCGAGGGCGTGATCGGCATGGCCCACCGCGGGCGACTGAACGTGCTCGCGAACACGCTCGAGAAATCCTACGAACAGATCTTTCGCGAGTTCGAGGGGGACATCGACCCTAACTCCCGCGAGGGATCCGGCGACGTGAAGTACCACCTTGGCGCGGACGGAACGCACGATTCGCCGTCCGGCGCGTCGATACAGCTCACGCTCGCGTCCAACCCGTCGCACCTCGAGGCCGTCGATCCGATCGTCGAAGGCATGGCCCGCGCGAAGCAGCTCCTCATCGGCGACAGGAACCGCGCCCTGGTCATCCCGGTGCTTTTGCACGGCGACGCGGCCTTCGCCGGACAGGGCGTTGTCGCCGAGACGTTGAACCTCTCGCAGCTCAGCGGCTACCGCACCGGCGGCACGGTGCACATCGTCATCAACAACCAGATCGGCTTCACCACCGGACCCGAGTCCGCCCGCTCCTCCGTCTATGCAACCGACGTCGCGAAGATGGTGCAGGCGCCGATCTTCCACGTGAACGGCGACGACCCGGAGGCGTGCATCCGGGCGGTGAAGCTCGCATACGACTTCCGCCAGCAGTTCCACAAGGACGTGGTCATCGATCTCGTCTGCTATCGCCGCCACGGCCACAACGAGGGCGACGAGCCGTCGCTGACGCAGCCGAAGATGTACAAGCTGATCAGAGAGCACCGCTCGGTGCGAAAGATCTACACCGAGCAGCTCCTGCGCAAAGGCGACATCGATCCCGCGGAAGCGGAGGAGTGGCTCAATCACTACCAGGGCAGGCTGCAGGAAGCATTCGACCGCACGAAGGTGCAGGAAGCGCCGCCTAGCGATCGCGATCCGCTCTGGACCGACGAGGAGACGACGGGTTACCAGAACGCGCCTTCTCCCGACACGTCGATCCCCGCGGACGTTCTCGACAAGGTGCGCGGCGCGCTCACGTCGCTGCCCGAGGGATTCACCCCGCACCCGAAGCTCAAGCCGGTGCTCGCGAAGCGCGCGGCCATGGCAGAAGGCAAAGAGGCGATGGACTGGGGGACGGCCGAGCAGATCGCCTTCGGGTCGCTGCTCGTCGACGGCTTCCGCGTGCGTCTGTCCGGGCAGGACGTCGGACGCGGCACGTTCTCGCATCGCCACGCGGTCGTCCACGACAATGTCACCGGGCAGGGGTACGCCCCGCTGAACGCGCTCTCGCGCGAAGCGAAACCGTCGCCGGTCGCGGATCCGGTGATCGTGGAGAATGCGCTCACACATCAGACCAGCCACCCGGACGCCGAGGTGAGTCTCGCCGTCTACGACTCCCTGCTTTCCGAATACGGCGTCCTCGGATTCGAGTACGGCTACTCGGTCGCCGATCCCGGCGCACTCGTGTTGTGGGAGGCGCAGTTCGGCGACTTCATGAACGGAGCCCAGATCATCATCGATCAGTTCATCTCCTCCGCCGAGGAGAAGTGGGGACAGCACTCCGGCCTGGTGATGCTCCTCCCGCACGGCTATGAGGGACAGGGACCGGAGCATTCATCGGCGCGCCTCGAACGGTTCCTGGTCCTGTGCGCTGAAGGGAACATGCAGGTCATCTATCCGACGACGCCCGCGCAGTACGGGCATGCGCTGCGCCGGCAGATGCAGAACAATCCGCGCAAGCCTCTCATCGTCATCTCACCCAAGTCGCTGCTGCGCCATCCGATGGCCGTCTCGCACGTCGACGAGCTCGCGGAAGGGCGCTTCGAGCCGGTGCTCCTCGACGTCGCCACGAGCGATGAGACGCAGCGCGTGATCATCACCTCGGGCAAGGTCTATTACGATCTGCGTGAGGCGCGAGACAAGGCAAGCGCGAACGTGGCCATCCTCCGCCTCGAGCAGTTCTACCCATTCCCGAAGTCGATGCTCGCCGAGGCGCTGCAGCAATATGCGGGAGCGACGGAGATCGTCTGGGTTCAGGAAGAGCCGCGGAACATGGGCGCCTGGCCGTTCCTCCACGAGCGCCTCCAGGAGCTGCTCATGTCCGGGCAGAAGCTGGAGTACGTCGGCCGTCCGCTCGCCGCGGCTCCCGCGACCGGCTCCCATCACCGCCACGACGATCAGCAGAAGGCGCTCGTCGAGCGGGCGCTGGGGCTCTAGGAGCCTGCGCGGCAGAAATGTCAGGCCACTTCACCGCCCGAAGGCAATCGGCGAATCCGTCGGGGACGTGCCGCAGGAACAACCAGCGCTGCCGGCGGTCCGGCCGGCAGTCTACGAGCAGGAGAAAGTTTGCATCCTGACGCCGACCGAGGGAACCTCGGGTGGGAGGTATTCGATGAACAAGAAGATCCGGAACCTGATGCGCGAGGTCGAGCGACGCGGGGGCAGCGTCGGTCTTTCGGAATCCATCCCCGACGAGGTCGCCGAGCAGTTCCTACGCGAGATTCTCGATTGTCCGGACTGCGGGACGGCAGCGGGCGATGAGACGCCGATCGACAGAGTCCTCGCCGGAACGGCGATGCCGGGAAAAGGGCGAAGCCATTGAGATTCGTCGTACCACGAGGCCGCCGCGCGGACGTCGGGCACGTGGATCATGGGGACGACTCTCTCCGTCATCGCGCCGCTCCATCCAGTTCGAGGAGCGGCAGTTTCCGCTCCGGCGCGCCGGGCATCGGTGCCGAGATCTCGCCGACGCGTCGTGCGCCGAGGCGGAGGTAGAACGGCTCCGCGTGAGGGTCGGCAACGATCGCGATCACGCCGCGGGCCGAGTTGCGCGCGTGCTCCACGAGCGCGCGGCCGACGCCTCGGCCGTGCGCGCGCGGATCGACCCACACGTGCTCGAGGAACGCATGCTCGTCCGACTCCTGCAACTGGCAAACGCCGACGACTTCGTCATCGAGGGCCGCGACGAACGTGGCGTGCTTGTCGATGTCCTTTTCGGTGATCGTCAGATCGGCATCCCAGGAGTCCAGCCATTCGGCGGGATAACCCCAGTGCGCCTTCGCGGAGCGCGCGAGCTCGGTCGCGCGTTCGGAATCAGAGGGAACCGCGCGACGAATCGAGATGCGCATGCCTGATTATAGTGGCCGGTTGGCGGTTGCCAGTTGCCAGTAGCGAGGTACCAGCCGCCATGGGCGCGGGGTGCGTGCCAGGAGGCAGCGTCGGCCGTCACCCCTTGCCGGGTCTCCGAATGAAGATGCTGCGCCCCGGCAACGGCCACGGGCCACGGGCCACGGGCGACGGGCAACGGGGCACGGGCCACGGGTAACTTACACGCGCGGTTACAACAGCCGGGCGTGCCACGAATCCGCGGCGCGCTTCTCCCACGTACCGGCGCGCACTTCGCCGAGCTGCTCGGCGGTGACGTCGAAGACCGGCGTGTCGGGATTCGCGGCGCCTCGGAACTCGCCGCGCGCAACCGCGCGCACCGAGCCGTGATCGCGGAGGAAAACACGGGTCGAGTCGAGGATCTGCACGTTCAGCTCCCGCTCCAGCGCCTTGAGCGTTCCGAACATGCGATCGATGCTGCAGCCCGACTTCTCCCGCTTTTCGTCGGCGGCGACGATGAGGAAGCTCCCCTCGCGGAGCTCGCGCGCGCCTGTGATCGGCACGCCATGCGCGGCCCAGTCGTCGAGAAACGCATCGACGTGGCGGAGCAGGGTCGCGCCTTGCGCGGCGTCGAGAGTGGGCGAGATGCCGAAGATCCAGATGTGGGCGCTATTGCTGAGCTGGTCGATGTTCACGCGCATGATCGCCGTAGTTTATTAAACTCGCGCCGTGAGCATTGCAAAGATCCTCGACATGCTGGCCGGACGGACCTCCGAGGTCCAGCCTCAGCAGCAACACGACCCCCTCCCCCTCGCCACCGCCGCGATCCTCCTCGACATCGCCTACGCCGACGGCACCTTCACGCCGTCCGCGGACGGCGATGTCGCGAAGTTCCTCACGGAACGCTTCGCCCTCTCCCGCGAAGACGCGCAGGAATTGTTAGAGGCAGCCGACGAGATCCGCAAGAAGACCGTCGACCACTTTGCCCTCACCCACTACATCCGCAAGAACGCGCCGCTCGCCGAGCGCATCGAGATCGTGAAGACGATGTGGCGTCTCGCCTTCAGCGACGGAACGCTCTCGAACTACGAGGCCTACCTGGTGAGGAAGCTCGCCGACCTGCTCGGACTCGAGCATCACGTGATGATCGAGGCCAAGAGTGCCGTTCTCAGGGAGCTCGACGCGTGAACGGGTTGGCGGTTCGCGGTTGGCGGTTCGCGGGAGAGAAGCGTTGACGGAGCCCGGTTCCCCCGCCAACCGCCAACCGTCAACCGCCAACCGCGTCGCCATCATCGGCGCTGGCCCCATCGGCCTCGAGCTCGCCGTCGCCTTCCAGCGCGCCGCAATCGACTACGTCCACTTCGACGCCGGCCAGATCGGCGCGACCATGCAGTGGTACCCGCTGGAAATGGTCTTCCACTCCAACGCCGAGCGCCTGGCCATCGCCGGCGTTCCGATCCAGGTCCCCGACCAGCAGAAGATCAAGCGCGAGGAGCTCCTCGCCTATCTCCGTGCCGTCGTCCTGCAGTTCGATCTGAAGATCCGAACGTATGAGCGCGTGGAGGCCATCGAGCGCGGGGAGCGCTTCACGCTGCACACGCGCGCACTCGATGGTCCACACGTTACCCATGTCGACAAGGTCGTCCTGGCCGTCGGCGCCATGCACATGCCGAAGCTCCTCGGCATCCCCGGCGAGGACCTCCCCCATGTCACTCACTACTTCCGCGATCCTCACACCTACTTCGATCAGCGCCTGCTGATCGTCGGCGGCCGCAACTCCGCCATCGAGGCAGCCGTCCGCTGCCAGCGCGCGGGCGCGCGCGTGACGATCAGTCATCGTCGCGAGGACTTCGACGCCACGAGCGTGAAGTTTTGGCTGCTCCCGGAGATCCGCTCGATGATCCGCGATGGACGCGTGCGCGTTCTTCCCGGGACGTGGCCGGTGGAGATCCGCGGAGGAACGGTCCTGCTGAACACGGGCGAGGACCTCGCGGCGGACTTCGTCCTCGCGCTCACCGGCTATCGCCAGGACACGACGCTCTTCGAGAGGCTCGGCGTCGACCTCCAGGGGCAGGACCGCAAGCCGGCCCTCGACGAAACGACCATGGAGACGAACGTGCCGGGCGTCTTCGTCGCCGGCACGGCGGTGGCGGGTACGCCGCACGAGCGCGTCCGGGTGATCGTCGAGGACTGCCACGTACACGTACCGCGGATCGTCTCCGCGATTCTGGATCGCCATGGCCGCTCTTGATCTCCCCCGCGACTTCCGTCCCGATCTCGTCCTCCGCTACCTCGGACGCGACTCCGACAGCCTCTGCGAGCGAGTCGACGGCAGCACGGTCACGACGGCGGCGCTGACCATCACGCTCGGGAAAGGCCGCGCGATCGTCGACGGTGATCTCGACGTGGCCCGCCGCCTGCTCGGACTGCATCACGACACCAAGCCGTTCGAGCGCGCACACCCTGACCTCGTCCGCGGCCACGAAGGCGCGCGCCTGCCCCAGACCGCGACCGTGTGGGAGAGCCTGATGTGGGCGATCGTCGGCCAGCAGGTGAACCTCGCCTTCGCCTACCGGTTGCGACGCGTGCTCGTCGAGCTCTGCGGGCGAAAGACGCGCAGCGGTCTGCGCATGCATCCGACGCCGGCGAAGGTCGGCGCGCTCGACTACGGCGACCTCACGTCCCGCCAGTTCTCGCGCTCGAAGGCGCAGTACGTCATCGAAACGGCCCGGCTGATCGCCTCCGGCGCCCTGCCCCTCGAGACCTTTCCTTCACGCGACGCCGGTGAAGTCGAAGCGGCGCTCACGAGCGTACGCGGCGTCGGGGCGTGGACCGCGAACTACGTGATGATGCGCGGCTGCGCGTTTCCCGACTGCGTCCCGGCCGGCGACAGCGCGCTCAGCGCCTCCCTGCGGGAGTACTTCGCGCTCGAGCACAAGATCGACGCACACGAAACCCGCACGCTCATGCAGCGCTTCGCCCCGTGGCGCAGTCTGGCCACGTATCACTTCTGGCTGCGAAAGACGTGAGGTTGAGCGCCGGCTTGCAGCCGGCTGGAAGGAAATCCTGAGCATGATGATGAAAACGCTTGCCGCCCTGTTGTTCATCGCGACCTTCGCACGCGGCGCCGAGGTGACGCGCGCCGGACGATGGGAACTGCACAGCAGCTTCTGGATGAACCTGCACCAGACGCTCATGCACGATGCGTCCGCGCGGACGCCGCGCGACCTCTCCGCGCTCCCGAAGGAGCATCAGGACGCGTGGAGCGCCGCGGTGAGCGCGTACCGCGAAGCGTGGGGCGGCAAGGGGAGCATCACCTTCACGCGGACGATGATGAACGCACAGGACGAGCTCGGTCAGATCGCCGACGACGCGGCGAATCCTCCGCTGGCCGGCCCTCTCGCCGCGGCCATCCGTGGCGCCGCACCTGTCTATCGCGCGCTCTGGTGGGCGGCCGACGACACCGCGAACCGCTTCGTCATCGGATACGCGGCGGCGATGCTCCGCGACGCCGGCGATGAGCTGGCCCGCGCGCACAAGCAGGCGTATCGGACCGAGTTTCCCAGCTCCATCCGTGTGGACATCGCCGCGTATGGCGGCCAGTTCGGTGCGTACACGCACGACCTCCGGCACTCCGGACCGGTCGTCACGATGACCAGCCGCGACGCCGACTATCAGGGGCATCGCGCGCTGGAGATGATCCTGCATGAGAGCTCGCACACGCTCGTGCATCCCAGAAACGGCACCGTCGCCACTGCGATCGCCGCGTCCTCGAAGCGGCTCGGCATCGACCCACCGCGCGACCTATGGCATGCCATCCTCTTCGCGACGTCGAGCGAGCTCACGCGCCGCGCCCTGCTGAAGCGCGGCGTGACGGACTTCACGCCCTCGTCGGTCGACCTGTTCACTCGCGCCTGGCCGCAGTACCGCGAACCGATCGAGACGCACTGGATTCCGTACCTCGCCGGCAAAGGCACGCTCGAGGAGGCGATCGACAAGGTCGTGTCGGCGGTGCCGCGCTAGTCCGCATTTCTTACAACGCGCAGGGATCGCTTAACAGACTGCCAAACCCGAGCCGAGAGGAGCTGCGATCTGTCCGGAGCGCGCGAAGGCGCTCGGCTCCAGTAAAAGTAGTTAGGTGAGTTACTTCAGCAGTGACCCCTGCTCGGGAACAGCTGTTGAGGACGCTGCTCGTTTTGCGTAAGCGACCACGTTGGGGAGATCTGGACGCCTGCCGCCAAGTAACTTGTCTACCGTCATGATCTGGATCACTGGGTATGAACGACCTGTGAGCTCGTAATCGAACATTCCCGCCTCGACCGCTTCCTGGATCATGGGCTTCGTCGGATCTTCTAAAGTAACGAAGACACCTCCGAGAGCTCTCTCTCTTACTATCGTCCCTCGAAAGTCTCGGACCTGCGCCGCAGACGGATGACCACCCTTCACCTGCACAAGAACATGATGGTAGACGGTTTTTCCAGCCGGTGTGGGCTCGATGAGTGTAATCAGGCCATCGATTCCACGATCCGCACCCTTCATCTTGCCACGAGACTTGGCACCAGCGGGCCGGGCCTCTACTAGGTCGCAACACCAGTATTCGAACTCAAAGGGATCTCGAGAGAACAGTTCACGGGCGCCCGCCAAATCGGCTGGGTAACCTTCGACCGTCATATCAAGTTTCACGTCGGGATAGTGAGCTTCGATTCGCCGCTTCACGAGATTGATCGCGAGAGTCGTGATGTCGATGATCACCCAGTTTCGCCCGAGCTTCTCGGCCGCTGCCGCGGTCGTTCCGCAACCTCCGAACGGATCCAGAACCCAATCGCCTACCTTGGTGCTGGTTTCGAGTATACGCGCCAATAACGCCTCGGGTTTCTGTGTCGGATAACCTAATCTCTCCTTCGCTTGCGAGTTGATCGGGTCAACGTCAGTCCAGACGTCCTGAAGCGACACACCCTTCATTTCGTCAAGATAGCGCTTGTATTGAGGAACGGCACCTGGTTTCGTCTGAATGATACGTCCTTCTTCGATGAGTTGCTCCATACGCTCGCGCGAGTACCTCCAGAATCGTGTCACGCCCATCACGTCATACTGGGGGTTGCCCTTGGCCGCTCCGCCGGGTCCTGTTAGATTATCCAGGCGATAGCGACGTCCGGTTCCTTCCTCAATATATTTGTACTTCGTGTCAACGTAAGACGCGTTGTAATCCTGGTGCGTGGTATTCCACGTCCACTCGTCTGACTTCGTGTAGAAAAATATTGTGTCATGGATGCGACCGTGCTGACGCCGGCCTTGTTTGCTGTCGCTATGCGCAGTGGTGCGCTTCCAGATGATCTCGGTACGAAATTTCTTTGGCCCAAAGACAGCGTCAAGAATGACTTTCAGGTAGTGGCTTGCGGTCGGATCGCAGTGCAGATAAAGCGAACCCGTCTCTTTGAGCACACGATACAGTTCAACGAGGCGGACCGTCATCATCGTGAGGTAGGCGAGGACGTCGTTGTGGCCGACTACTTTTTCCATTCCAAGCATCACATCGCTGATTCTCTGCGAGTAGCGCGGATCGGATACGAGCTCATGGAACTGCGCCTGCGTTTCCACCGTCCAGTGCCACGTATCCTCAAACGCCGCAACCTGAGCTGGACTATCGACGAGGCCTTCCTTGAACAGGACGTTGTACGTCTGTTGCGAGTTGAAGGGCGGATCGAGGTAGATGAAGTCGAAATAACCTTCATCGCTCGGAAACTTCTCGCGGAGTACACGCAGGTTGTCTCCGAAGAAAAGCGTTCGGTTTCTCACGTTTTGAGGGTCGCTCGCTTTCGAAACAGTAAGCGTTCGTTCTGGTGAGGTCGCATAGGCCCTGTCGAAAGCAGAGTATATCTCAGCGGCTGGCAGCTCTGACCCCGTCAGCATCTTGACTGAAGGTTCCCTCGGATTCCGCGGAGATGCAACTCTCTCTACTCGGGGTGGAGCGTCGCGCCTGCATCGGCCTGGCTCTGCGTCAGCAGCGCGAATCCGATCATCTTGTAGAGCAGGCGCGCGCCGACGTTCGCGTCCCACTCCGTCTCGCCCGGCGAGACTTCACAGAGGTCGAGTCCGACGATGCGCTTCCTGGCGCGCAGGATCGCCCGCAGCAGGCCGACGGCTTCGTTCCAGGAGAGACCGCCGGGGACGGGCGTGCCCGTTCCGGGACAGAGCGTGGGATCGAGCCCGTCGATGTCCCAGGAGAGATAGATCTCGTCCGGCAGCGCGGCGACGATCTCGTCCGCAAGACGGGCGAACGGGACTCCTTCCTCTTTCCTCGCCGCGAGCTCGGCGTCGTAGAACGTGACGATGCGGCCGTGCGAGGATTCGATCATCGCGCGCTCGGCCTGGCCGAGGTCGCGGACGCCGACCTGGACGAGCTTCCCGATGCCGCCGATCTCCCGCATGACGTTGTTGAAGATCGATGCGTGCGACCAGGTGAAGCCCTCATACGCGTCGCGCAGATCCGCGTGGGCGTCGAGATGGAGAATGCCGAGGCCGGGGTATTTCTCGGCGTATGCGCGGATGGCGCCGAAGGGCACGGAGTGGTCGCCGCCGAGAATGACCGCCATCCTGCCCTGTTCGAGCAGCGACGCCGTCTGTTCATGCACCCACGAGTTGACGCGCTCACTGTACTGGTTCACCTGCTCCGCGGCGGCGCGCGTCGTGGCGTCCACCACCCCGCCGTGCTCGATGACCGTCGCAGCGATCTTCTTCGCCTCGGCGTTCCAGTCCAGGATGGTCTCCGGCACGTCGAGCATGGCGATCCCCGAGGCGTACGGACGCCCGGTCTCCTGATCGAAAAGGTCGACCTGCCTGGAGGCTTCGAACACCGCCCGCGGCCCGTCCGACGTCCCGCCGCCGTACGACGTCGTCGCCTCGAACGGCACCGGCACGATCACGACCCTCGAGTCCTCGGGCGCAAACGGCAGGCCGTAGATTCCGCTGTCCGCTCCGGCGGCGGCATCGGGGTCGAAGTCTTGGGGAAGGACGCGGTTGTTTTTGATGGGCATGGAGATCGGGGAGTCGCAAAGTCTCAAAGTCTCAAAGTCTCAAAGTCGCAAAGTCTCAAAGAAGGCCGCCGCCCGTCCACGGGGGGGGGCGGTCTTTGAGGCTTTGAGACTTTGAGACTCTGAGACCTCAATCGTAGTCCATCGGATTGACGTACTTCTCGTCCGTCTTCTCCGCCTGCTCGAGGGCAGCCTTGAACTTTTCCTCGAGAATGCGCGCGCGGTCCTTCTGACTCTCGAGTTGCCGCTCGAAGCGCTTCGCGGCCTCGCTCTTCTGCGATTCGAGGCCGGCGACCATCGACTCGAGCGAGCCGCCGGGGCCGCGCACCTCCTTCACCTTGTGCAGCAACACTTCGCCGCTGAGCCGGTCGACCACGATCGTGGACTCGCAGCAGGGGCAGGAGATCTCGAAGTTCTTCATGAGTGGGATTCTATCTCCGCGTGGAGTATCCGGGAGCCGGTCGCCAGTTGCCGACGAGTCTTCGAGTCGTCGAGTCGTCGGGTCGTCGGGTCGTCGAGACAGCATCCTGGCGACTCGACGACTGGACGACTCGGCGGCTCGGCGGCTACCGGCAACTGGCCACTGGCCACTGGCTACCGGCCACCCACTACTCGAGTGCCGTGCGAAGATCGGCAACGAGATCGTTGGCGTGCTCCAGCCCCACGCTCAGGCGTAGCAGGTTTTCGGCGGTGCGACTGCCGGGCCCTTCGCTCGAGTTGCGATGCTCGATCAGACTCTCGACGCTGCCGAGGGAGGTCGCGCGCGTGAAGAGCTTCGTGCGGGCGGCGACAGCGAGCGCCTCGGCGCGGCCGCCGCGGACGAGGAATGAAAGCATGCCGCCGAACGCCGCCATCTGCGCGTTCGCGATTTCATGGCCCGGGTGCGATTCGAGTCCCGGATAGAAGACCGCCTCGACGCGCGGATGCGCGGCCAGAAGCCGTGCCACGGCCATCGCGTTCTCGCTGTGAGCGCGCATCCGCACCGCCAGCGTTCGGATGCCGCGGAGCACCAGCCACGAGTTGAATGGCGAGCCGACGCCGCCAACGAGCTTGCGCACGTGCAGGGTCTCGTCGTGCCACGCGTCTCTGATCTTGAAGGCCAACGACCCGCCCTGCACGTCCGTGTGACCGCCGAGGTACTTCGTGGTCGAGTGCAAGACGACGTCGGCGCCGAGCTCGATGGGGCGCTGCAGTGCCGGAGTGGCGAACGTCCCGTCGACGACGAGGCGCGCGCCGCGCTCATGCGCGATGTCCGCGAGCCCGCGGAGGTCGACGACCTTCAACAGCGGATTCGACGGCGACTCCGCCCAGATCACCGTCGTCTCCGGCCGCATCGCACGGCGAACGGCGTCGAGGTTCTCCATGGCGACGATGTCGAAGGAGAGTCCCCAGCGGTCGAAGTAGTCGTCCGCGAGTCCGCGGTAGCCGTAGTAGCAGTCATCGGGCAGCAGGAGATGCGTGCCGGGCGGCAGAGCCTGCAACAGCGCGGCGCCCGCGGCCATCCCAGACCCAAAGACGAGCGCGGCGACCGCACCGTCGATCGCGGCCAAAGCCTCCTCGAGATGGGTTTGCGTGGGATTCCCGTCGCGGACGTAGCTGTAGCCGCGGGATGGCTCGCCCGCTTCGTCGCGCTCGAAGGTGGTGGAGAGGTGAATCGGCGTTGCGACCGCGCCGGTGTCGGCGTCGATGTGCATCCCGGCATGGATGGCTTTGGTTTCGAAGTGCATGGCGGGGGAATGATATGGGTTGGCGGTTGGCGGTTGGCGGTTGGCGGCGTCCCGCCGCCGGGGGGGAAGGGGAACGCTGCGTGAGCGCCCGGCGGCGAGGACGCCGCCGGGCCAGCCGCCGGGACGGCGGCGTTCCGAGGGACCAGCACTCAGCACCCAGCACTCAGCACTCAGCACTCTTCACCCATCACTCTCCCGTGGTACCTTCGCCTCCGATGCTCCACCTCGGCTCCATTCGCGGGACGTCCATCGACGTCGACTTCAACTTCGTCTTCCTCGTTCTCTTCTTCGTCGTCCTGAACTACAACCAGAGCCTCGGCATTCAGTACGCCCTGATCTGGATTCCGATCCTCTTCATCAGCGTCCTCATTCACGAGATGGCGCATGCCGCGATGATCGGAGCGCTCGGGTTCGGATCGAGTCACATCGTACTGACCGGGATGGGCGGCGTGACGATCAACCAGCGCCGCGCGCGGCCGTGGCAGGACCTGCTCATCAGCCTTGCCGGGCCGTTGTCGAGCTTCGCCCTTGCCTTTCTCGCCTACTGGATCGCGAACAACGTCGAGGTCGTGCGGACCGACCGCATGCTCGCCGCATTCGTGCCTCGCCTGGCGCTGGCGAACGCCTTTTGGGGTGTTTTCAACCTCATCCCCGTCCCGCCATTGGACGGCGGCCACGCCACCCGCGAGTTCTTCCGGATGTTTCTCCCCGACAAGAATGCGTTCGTCGTCTCCATCTGGATCGCCATGATCGTGGGCGGCGGCATCGCCTTCACCGCGCTCGTGAAAGGGCAGTTCCTCATCGGCCTCTACATCGCCTGGTTCGTCTACATGGCCTTCCAGCAGTGGCAACACTTCAAACAGCACGGCGTTCCCGGGGACTGATCCGCTAGAATTCCATCCCTCGGCATAGCGGTACTCTCGGTCCCCATGACCATGTCGGACGCCACGCCCGTGCCCTTCGAGGCTCTCCGGTCGCGCGTACAACGTGCGCGACGTCTGCTCGCGCGCCTCGTGCGACGCGGCGGACGCCTTGCCGGCGAGACTCACACGGCGATGGCCATCCTGCGCGCACAGCAGGAGGCGGCGATCGAGGGAACGCTGGTCGTCGACAACGAGGGGCGCGTCCTCTCGTATAACCGGCGCTTCCTCGAGATCTGGCGCATCCCTGAGCACATCGCCGCGCAGGCGGACGACAACACGCTTCTCGGATATGCCGCGGACGCGGTGGCGGACTGGGCCTCCTTCATCGAGCTCGTGAACTACCTCTACGAGCACCCCGACGAGGTGCGCAAGGATGATCCCGTTCCGTTGAAGGACGGACGGATCCTCTCCCGCGCGTCGTTGCCCATCTCCGTTGGCGCGGACATTCGCGGGCGCGCCTGGTACTTCCGCGACATCACGGACAGCGTCAAGTCCGAGCGCCTCCAGGCGGCTCTCTTCCGGATCTCGCAGCTCAGCCGCGACGCGGGCGACCCGGAGTCGCTCTATGCCTCGGTGCACGAGGTCGTCGGGGAGTTGATGAAGGCGACGAATTTCTACATCGCGACCCACGATCCCGAGACCGACCATCTGAGCTTCCCCTACTTCATCGATGAAAACGATCCCGAACCTCCCACGGTGAGCGCCGGCCGCGGCCTCACGGCGTACGTGCTCCGCACCGGCGAGCCGCTTCTCGCGACGCCGGCCATCTTCGAGCGTCTCGTCGCGACGGGCGAAGTCACGCCGGTCGGTGCGCCGAGCATCGACTGGCTCGGCGCTCCCCTCAAGAGCGGCGACAAGACCTGGGGCGCGATCGTCATCCAGTCGTATGCGGAATCGACCCGCTACACCGAGAAGGACAAGGAAGTGCTGGTCTTCGTCGCCCAGCACGTGGCCTCGGCGCTCGAGCAGAAGCGAAAGGACGATGCGCTCCGCGACAACGAGCGCCGCTACCGGCAGATGTTCGAAAACACGCGCGCCGT